>CAZFUH010000308.1:0-4997 GCA_964522235.1 uncultured Rhodanobacteraceae bacterium | reverse complement strand
CCTGGCGCCAGAGGAAGATGTCGGCGACCGCGTTGCTGTCGCCGGCCACCAGGTTGCTGTCGGCGCTGCGGAATACCACGCTGTCGCCATCGTCGCTGATCTGCGCCTGGTCGGAGTCGCCGGTTGCGGCCGCAAGGCCGGCGCTGATCTCGATTAGCTGGCCGCCGACCCGGTCCAGGCGCAGGATGTCGCTGCGCGGGTCGGTGTCCGATGCGACCAGGTTGCTGGCGGTGCTGGCGAAAGCCAGGAAGCGGCCGTCGGCCGAGACCGTCGCGCCGGTGCTGGCCCCGTTCGGCGACTGGCCGCCGGCGCCGGCCGGGTGCCGTTCGACCTGGCCGCTGTCACGGTCCAGCCAGTACACATCGGCCAGTGGATTGCCGTCGACGCTGGCCCCGTCCAGCGTGGTGGCCAGGGAATGGAACGCAACGAAGCGGCCATCGGGGCTGGCATCGGGCTGCAGGCTGGCGCCATTGCCCTCGAGCAGGGGCTGCGGCGACTCGGCCCGGCTTTGCAACAGCCAGCCGCCGTTGCCGGCATCGTGGACCGCGACATCGGCGATGGCACCGTTGCCGTCCGTCGGATCGAGCGCCGACACCGTCTCGACGCAAGTCAGCAGCCCGTCGGCGCTGGGCCGCGGCGAATGGGCCTGGGTGCCGGGCACGGTCAACAGCGGTTGCTGGCCGCCGCCGGCGACCTGGGCGCGAAACGGCTGCGCGATCCCGGTCAGCTGACCTGGCGCCAGATTGCTGGCAAAGCTCTGGTAGACCAGGCGATCGCCGCCGCGGCTGAGTACCGGGTCGAAACTGACGTTGTTGCTCTGGCCGCCGGGCGGCTGATTGACCCGGACCAGCGGCGGCTGCGCCGCCTGGGTCCACAGGAAAATGTCCCGTTGCAGGTTGCTGTCGTCCGGTACCAGGTTGCGCGCGTTGGAATTGAACAGAACGTGCAGGCCATCGCCGGACACCGTCGGCTGGCCGCTGTCGCGGTCGGGCTGCAGCCCCACCGGCCCCTCCGACAGCCGGGCGACCTGGCCGGTCGACAGGTCCTTGCGGAAGATGTCCCGGCGGCCGGTGTCGCCGGGCACCAGGTTGCCGGCGTCGGACTCGAACACCACCACCTGGCCATCGTCGCTGATGTCGGCGCGGTAGCTGCAGCCGTTGGCCTGGCCACCGGTGCTATCCAGCGACACCCGTTCGAGGCTGTCGGTGGCGATCGTGTAGCGGAAGATGTCGCTGCAGTTGTTGCTGTCGCCAAGGACCAACGCGCTGCTGTTCGAATCGAACACGACATGGCTGCCAGTGGCGTTGATCCGCGGCGCGCTGCCGCCGCCCACGCCGGTCGGGGTCAGCGCCGGCGCGATCATCCGCGTGGTGCCCAGATGGCGGTCGCGCAGGAACACCCAGGGCACCGGCACCCCGGGAAGATCTTCGAGCCGCGCGAGTGACTCGAACACGACGAAGCGTCCGCTGGCGTCGACATCGGCGTTGCCGCTGTCGCCGTGCGCATCGTTGCCATTGCCGTCGACGCTGACCCGCTCCAGGGCGCCGGTCAGGCGGTCGCGGAGGAACACGTCGCGGCTGCCGTTGCGGTCGTCAGCGACGAGGTTGGCAGCGGCCGAGTCGAACACCACCCAGCGCTCGCCGCCGATTCGGCAGCCGGCGCTGGCGCCATCGGCCAGGGTGCCGAGCAGCCAGGGATCCTCGGGTGTTGACAGCCGCACCGTCTCCTGGGCGGCAGTCGGTGGCGCCAGGGCCAGCGCCAGGATCGTCGCGAGGGGGCGGGCGGGGCGGGGGGAACTGGCCATGGCGGGCTCCGTGCGGGCGATCGCCCTCACTGTCGCCGCCCACCCGTGCCAAGGCTTGCAATCGGCGTGAAACTTGGTTGAATTTGCGACAGGCCAACGCCTCACGCGACCACCCGGTTCGCAGATCGCGGCGATCGGGCACCATGGGCGCCCGCCCCGGAGCACCGCGAACCGACCGGAATGATCACCATCCTCAGCACCCTGGCCGGCGGCATCGGCCTGTTCCTGCTCGGCATGGTCCTGATGACCGACGGCCTGAAGGCGCTGGCCGGCGATGCCCTGCGCCGCCTGCTGCAGCGCTTCACCGGCAGCCGGCTGTCGGCGATCGCCACCGGTGCCGGGGTGACCGCCCTGGTGCAGTCCTCCAGCGCCACCACCCTGGCGACGATCGGCTTCGTGTCCGCCGGGCTGCTCGGGTTCGGCAATGCCATCGGCGTCATCCTGGGCGCCAACCTGGGCACCACCAGCACCGGCTGGCTGGTCTCGCTGCTGGGGCTGAAGTTCTCGATCGCTGCGTTCGCCATGCCGCTGGTCGGCGCCGGTGCCCTGATGCGCCTGCTCGGCCGCGACCGCATCGCCCAGGCCGGCAGCGTGCTGGCCGGCTTCGGCCTGATCTTCGTCGGCATCGACGTACTGCAGGACGGCATGGCCGGCCTGGCCGGACACATCGACCTGGCCGCCTACGCCGGCAGCGGCGTCGGCGCGCGCCTGGTCCTGGTGGCGGTGGGCGCGGCGATGACCGTGCTGATGCAGTCGTCCAGCGCTGCGGTGGCGACCACGCTCACCGCCCTGGCCGGCGGCGCGATCAGCACCGAGCAGGCCGCGGCCCTGGTCATCGGCCAGAACATCGGCACCACGGTCACCGCCGGCATCGCCGCGATCGGCGCCAGCGTCGCGGCCAAGCGCACGGCCCTGGTCCACGTGGTGTTCAACCTCGGCGCCGGCCTGATCGCCTTCGCCATCCTGCCCTGGTTCGTCGACGCCGCCGAGCACCTGACCGGCGACGACGGCAGCGGCGCCGCGCACGCGCTGACCATCGCCGCCTTCCACACGCTGTTCAACCTGCTCGGCGTGCTGCTGTTCCTGCCGCTGATCCCGCAGCTGGCGGCCCTGGCCACGCGGCTGTTGCCGGAGCACCGGTCGGCCCTGACCCGGCACCTGGATCCGAGCCTGCGCGAGGTGCCGGCGCTGGCGATCGGCGCCAGCGTCACCACCCTGCGCGCGGTGCTTGCCGAGGCCTTCGATGCCGCTGGTCGGACGCTGCACGGTGCCCGCCACCCGGGTCCGGCTGCGTTTGCCGCCTGGCGCGAGGCGACCGAAGCCGCCGGCGAGCTTGTCGAGCGCTTGCCGCCCGGCGACCCGCGCTCGCTCCAGCGGCTGACCGCAACCCTGCACCTGCTCGACCATGTGCGCCAGTTCGTGCGCGCGGCCGGCAAACCGTCGCGCTATCTGCACCTGGGTCTGCTACCGGCCCTGCGCGAGCGATCCAATCTGCTCGCCGGCGCCCTGCTCGCGGCCGCTCCGGTTCTGGCCAAGGCCGGCCAGCTGCCCGACGACCAGCTGCCGGCGACGCCGCCCGACGGCGTCAGCGGCGGTTTGCGCGCCGAGATCCTGGCCGCTTCCGCGGCCGGCACCATCGAAGTCGACCAGGCGCTGGCCGCGCTCAACGCGCAGCGCTGGCTGGAGCGGCTGACCCATCACGCGCGCCGGTCGCTGGCCTATCTGGGTCACCTCGATGGCGAGGCGCCGATGCCGGCCGATCCGGTCGGGGCACCGTCGACGCACGAAGTCGACCGGCAGCGCGGCGACCGCTGAGACTGGCGGGCTGGGCGGCTGCGCCCGGTCGGCGTCAGCCTGACCCATGGCGCCACCGTCAGGAGGGCCGGGCAGGTCGTCGGTGTCGTTTCCGGCGCCGAGTGCCGTAAGGGCGGGTTTGCGACCCATCGTGGGTCTGGCAGGAGTCCCCCAGCATGTCGTCCTCAACGTCCATCCCATCGCGTCGTGGCTGCGCGGCAGTCATCCTGGCCGGTCTGGTCAGCGCCACGGCCCAGGCCGGCGGCATCCAGACGATCTACCGCGTCGGGGTCGGGCCAGGCTGCGATTTCCCGACCCTGCAGGCGGCCATCGACGCCGCCTCGACCGCCCCGGAGGACCTGACCGAGATCCGCCTGAGCGCCAACGTCGCCAACCAGGCGCTGACCTTGTTCGACCGCAACCTCACCATCGACGGCCGCTACTCCAGCTGCAACAGCGCGGTGGCGAACGACGCCACGCGCCGGACCATCAGCGGGATCGGGACCGATTCGGTGATGCGGATCGCCAATGCCGTCAGCCCGGCGCGCCAGGTCACCCTGCGCAACGTCGTCATCCGCGGCGGCGGGCCGTTCGGCTTGCCGGGACAGGGCTTCGGCGGCGGCCTGGCGATCACCGGCGCGATCGACGTGACCCTGCTCAACAGCCGGGTCGGCGACAACGAATCGCTGCGGGGCGCCGGCATTTCGATCTCCGGCGGGTTGGCCGCGCTGACGCTGGACCAGAACACGATCGTCGGCGCCGACGGCGGGGGCTTGCCCGGAAATCGGGCGGTCGCGACCGGCGGGGCGACTGCCGCTGGCGGCGGCTTCCAGTGCGTCGACGGCGCCATGGTGACGATCAACGACGGGCGCATCCGCGCCAATTCGTCCACCGACGACGGCGGTGGCGCCTATATCGAAGACTGCACCTTGATGATCGAACCACGACCGGAGTTCACCGGCGACGGCTTCGTCACCTTCTTCCAGAACACTGCCGGCGGCAACGGGGGCGGCCTGTATGCCGATGAGGGGTCCGACGTGTTCTGGCGCTCGATGCCGGCCGGATCGTTCGGCGGCCTGGCCACCGGCAACAGTGCCGAGGGTCGCGGCGGCGCCGTGTTCCTGACCGGACTGAGCAACTTCGTTGGCGACTGGCTGCGCTTCGAGGACAACAGGGCCGACGACCGGGGCGGCGCGATCGCGGTGCAGGGTACCTCCAACCTGATACTGCGCGGCGGGACAGGTTTCGCCTGCGAGGGCGACCTGTGCCCGGGCATCTTCGGTACCCGGGGCATCACCCAGGGCGAGCAGGCCCCCTGTTGACCCCGCTCAAGCTGCGCAATGGCGGCCCCGTCAGCACACCGATGCACTGGCCGCGCATCGACAGTCCCGCGCTCAGC
>CAZFUH010000307.1:1120-5014 GCA_964522235.1 uncultured Rhodanobacteraceae bacterium | reverse complement strand
GACGATCGGCATCGTCGGTGCTCAAGCTGTCCACGTTGGCCGCGGCCGCGACCGCAACCAGCAGGCTGCAAATGAACACGACGCGCAGGCCACGAGGATGGACGCCCCTCCAGCGCTGATGACGGCTCATGCCACACCTCCCGGGAATGCGCCGGTGCGTGCCGCGACCGGAGCAAGACGCCTGCGCAGATCGGCCATCTCGACGGGCACCCGAGCCGGATCCGGCTCCGGTACGCGCGGCGCATCCCATAAAGTCAATGACAGCGGTTGCGGGCATGGGCCGGGGTCAAAGCCGTGACGTTCAAAGTCGTGCTGGAAGATGCGATCAAGGTCGACGCACAATCGGACCTCGTCCAACTCGGCGATCACGCTGGTCGAGTGCCAGGCGCGGACATGGAAGCGGAGCCAGCCCTCGTCACGGATACGCAGATCCAGTTCGTAGACATCCGGCTGCGCGGCCGCGGACATGGGCTGCCAGGGGCCGGACTCGACGGCGAGTTCGATCAGGCTCGGCGCTGTCGCGGCTCCGGTCAGCCAGACGCCGACCGTGAACCGCTCGGGCACCGTCGCCTCGGGCTCGGGATGCAGCCAGTGCAGGCTTTCCTGGCTGCCATCGTCAACCTGGACGATGGCGCTGGCGAGCAGCAGCCACGGCAGGTTGTCGCCGGTATCGGGGCGGGCGTGCAGTTCGAAGACGAGCGAACCCGCGGGCCAGTCGTCACCAGCGAATGTGAACGTCCGTATCTGCTCATCACCCGGGCCGATGCTCTCGACCCAGCCCTGCTGCGCGAGCACCAGCGCGCCGCTGCGCAATCGCAGGCGCACGGCAAGCGGTCCGGAATCAACTGTTCCGGTGTTGACGATGCGCCAGCTGCCGGCTACGTCGTCTTCGGGCTCGATCGACACCGGAAGATCACGGATCTCGCCAGCCAGTTTCGCGTCGCCCGGCTGAATGCGCGTGACCATGATGGTGGCAGGCGCACTGGTGTTGCCGGCAACATCGGTCGCCTGCACCGCGATCGAGTTCTCGCCCAGTTGCAGCGGAACGGCAGCGAAGACCGCGCCGCCGGCTTCGTCGGCCGCACGCTTTTCCTGATGCTCTCCAGTGCTCAGGACAAGCTGCGCATGCGGCTCGGTCTGCACGATGACATCGACCACCGCCTCGGCGATCTGGGCGCCGTCGGCCGGTTCGAGAATCGCCAGCTCAGGTGCAGTGAAATCAAGGGTGAAGACGATCTCGACACTGCTGCTGTGTCCCAGGGCGTCACTGGCCTGCACGGACAGCAGATGCGTTCCCTCGGAATCGACAACGGTTCCGCTGACGAACGGCATGCCGTCGAGCAGAATCTCGACCGTTTGCAGGTGTGGATCCTCGACCTCGATGACCGGTGTGACCGGCTGGTTCGACAGCGCGCCATCGTCAACACCGGTCACCAGGATCACGGGCGGCAAGGTATCGACCACCACCGGTTGCGACTCGCCGAATCCGACGTTGCTTGCGCCGTCGATGGCGCGCGCACGCAGCAACCTCAGCCCATCGTCGGCCGTCAGCGAGCCAGTGTAGACCGACGTCAGCTGAGAATCCTCGGTCAGAATGATCCAGTCGCCGTCATCGAGCTGCACGGCAACCTCGCCGATGCCGCTCAAGGCGTCTTCGACCTGGACCCGGACCGGGAATGGCGAGCCAACCAGCTGCCCGGAGGACGGCTCGAGAATGATGGGTTCGGGCGCCACTACGTCGACAACCGTCAGTTTCGCCTGCGCCAGCAGCACCCAGTCAAAGCCGCCGTCGCCATCGGCGAGCCGCGCTTCAAGCTGGAGTTGATGGCCGCCGATCGCCAGCGCCGAGGTGGCGAATTCGAAGGCGGCGACGTCGGGCACGGAGGGCGTCAGATCGACCACGCCGGTCTGCACGGCAACCGGCTCGCCATCGCCGCTGCGCAGCAGACGCAACCGCAACTCCATTCCGATCAGCGGCTGATCGCCGGTATTGACGACACTGCGCGTGCCGGTCAGTGGTTCGCCGTGAGCAATCTCGGACGCGGCCAGTTCGACACTGCCTTCGACGCTCTGGCTGGCATCGATCCGCCGCACGAGCAAGCTGGCCGGCTCGCCGATGTTGCCGGCACGATCGACCGCATAAGCACTGAGCAGATTGTCGCCGAATTCCAGTGCGACGGCATCGAACTCGAATCCGCCCTCGGCGTCGGCGTCGGCGGTATAGGTCTGCGTTCCCAAGGACAGCTCGACCGTCGCGCCAGCCTCGGTCTGACCGAGCACGGGCACCTGTGCCAGGCTGACGATCGCGCCGGGCTCGGGGTGGGTGAACACGACCGTCGGCGGCGTCAGATCAATTTCGAAGTGCAACTCGGCAGTGCTCGTGTTGCCGGCATGGTCACGAGCACGCGCGAACAGCACATGCCGGCCTTCCTCGGCGACCGTGCCACCGCTGACGAATGTCCCTCCGTTCAGTGAAATCAACAACTCGTCGAGATTGGCGTCGAACGCCTGCACCACCGGCTGCACCGAGTGCGCATAGAGGCCGTCGGGCACCACGCCGCTGACGACGATCGTCGGCTCGGTCGCGTCGATTTCGACCGTGACCGGCTGTGCGAAGCCCTGGTTGCCCGCGGCATCTTCGGCCATGGCCTCGATCACGACACTGCCGTCGCTCAGGCCGGAGATATGGCGAAGGTACTGCCCGGACGCCTGTCCGCCCTGCCCCATGCCCAGCCACGGACCACCATCGACGCGCATGCGGACTGAGGCCAGCGGCGAATGCGCGTCGGCGGCGCGAACGTCGACCTCGAAGCTGCCGCGACTGAAACTGCCGGATATCGGCTGCTCGATGTGCAGCACCGGCGCTGTCGCATCGATCGTTGCGAAACTGCCGATCGCAAGGCGAACCGGCGGCTCCACGTCCAGCCGCTCCAAGCTGACCAGGTAGTGTCCCTGTTGCAGAACGGCGGCAGGTACCGGGACTGTGCCGTGCCAGACTGCACCGGGTGCCAGATCGATTATTGCGCTGGCGTCGACGATCGGCGTGCCAAGGTTCGAAGGCCGTACCGTGACCCGGACCGGCAGGTCATCGAGCCCGATATCGCCGCGATTCTCGACCCGATAGTCGAGATCGAACACTGCGCCCAAGGGGATGGCGTGCGCCGGCAGCATCAGCGCGCCAACAATGTCGATGCCGCCACCCGCTGGCAATAGCAGTACCCCAGCGACGTTCTGCGCCAGCAGCGCTCCGTCGCGCAGTTCGGCGATGATCTGGTGCAGACCGGGGGTCAGTTCCTGTCCGGCGAAGCGATAGCGTTGATCAAAGCCATCTCCAGGCAGCAGGCTGCCGATCGCGAACGACAACTCACCCCCCTCGTCGCCCGCGTCGTCGAGCAGCCGCAACCGCAATTGCGCGCCATCGAGCAGGCGATTGCCGGCGAGGTAGCGGACCCGTACCAGACCTTCGACATCGCCACCGGCTTCGATTTCGGCCTGATCAGGCGCAACCTCGACAGTCAGCAGCGCCTCACTGCGCACGCTGACCACACGCTCAGCCTCGCGAACCAGACTGCCGGACAGCGTGCGCAGTCGGCTTTGCACCCGATAGCTGCCGGCGAATACACCTGCCGTTGGCCACTGGAT
This sequence comes from uncultured Rhodanobacteraceae bacterium, assembly GCA_964522235.1. Classification (GTDB taxonomy): domain Bacteria; phylum Pseudomonadota; class Gammaproteobacteria; order Xanthomonadales; family UBA2363; genus Pseudofulvimonas. Next base: position 1,372 of record CAZFUH010000307.1, on the reverse strand, counting down.
CGGCAGTTCGGCGCGCGCGCCGGCGCCGCTCAGCGCGACCGGAATGTCGCCAAGACCGGCAACCAGATAGCCCTGGGCATCAAGCACGCGCGCGCTCAGTCGGCCCTGGAACGGTGTCGTCACAGCGATCGCCGCAGCGTTGCCGGTCAGGGGCGTCCCCGGCGCGATGCTGCTGTGCGACAGATCCAGATTCAGCTCAGGCTGATCATCGCGCGCGGCGAGCAGTCGGGTCGTTGCCGTGTTGTTGCCGAC
>CAZFUH010000307.1:0-1110 GCA_964522235.1 uncultured Rhodanobacteraceae bacterium | reverse complement strand
GTGAGTTCGTCGATCTCCGCAGCCGGATCGACGATTGCGGTAATCCGATATTCACCGGGCTGCTGGGTCGGCTGCAATTGCGCCGACAACTCGACGCTCGCGTCGACCGCCAGGGCGGGCACACTGCGGTCGAGCAGTTGCACCAGGGTCGTATCCGGTGCGTTGACGAAGATCCGCAGTTGCGCGGGCGGCGCCGCCACGCTGCCAAGATTGCGCACGCGCACCAGCGCCAAGGCGGCATCGCCAACCGGGACGATCGCCGGCAGCAGGCGCAGATCAGCCGGCAGAATTGCCAGATCCGGCAGGCTCGGCGTAGCCACCAAGACCTCCAGCGGTGGCGCCGGAAGGCTGACCGGCTGCCCCGGCAACTGCGCGTACGCGCTCAGTTCACTACGGCCGACCGGCAGCGACAGCGGATCGGTGCGGAATAGCCCCGCCGGCGCAATCAAACGGGCCGACGGGCTCCCGAACAAGGACCGCAGCAACAGCTCACCGTTGTCGTTGAACTGCGGCTCGTAGTCGTCTGCGGCCGGAATGCGTTCGATCTCGGCCAGCTCCGGCCAGCTGCGCAGCACGACCTCGCCAGCACCTGAGGTGTGGGCCAGACGGCGGCCGTCCAGACTCAAGCTGGGTTTGCCGGCGTCGATGTCCGGCGCCAGCTCCAGGCGCTGTGCGAGGTGAGTCTCCAGGTCGATGCGATAGACACCCGGGCCGGAATCGCCGACGGCCGAGACGAGCACGGCATCCTCGCCGCGGATGAAACTCGGCACGCTGTCGACGCCGCCAATCAGCGTGTGCAACTGCGGTGCCGCTAGCCGATCGCCGACGACGAGATCGGCCGGCGACCAGCCACTCCAGAAGGCGAAATGTCGACTTTCGGCGCTCCAGCGCACCGTATCCGATCCGATGTCCCAGGGGCCGGAATCGTAATCCAGCTCCTGCCAGTCGCCGACCTCCAGGTCAACCAGCCACAGGCCTTGCTGCCATGAACCATCGACCAGTCCGGCACCTGCGATGAACAGGGTCTGGCCGTCGGGAGCCATCGAGAACGCCTGCACTTCGTCCAGTTCGATGAGGTTGCGCTGCTGCTGGCCGCGCAGATCATGACTG
>CAZFUH010000306.1:0-5023 GCA_964522235.1 uncultured Rhodanobacteraceae bacterium | reverse complement strand
CAGCGGATGGATCGGCGGTCGCAGCAGAAGGTTCATGAATAATGCGGGCTAGTGGAGTGCGCCGGAAGTTTGGTGCCTTTGTCGCGCCGTGGATTCGGTCCCGAGACAAGGCGCGAGGAGGAGTCATAGCAGCGCTATGGCGACGACGAGCAACGCCGGATCGGGGCCGAAGACCAAGCGAGAATGGTGCGAAACTTCCGGCGCACTCCGCTAGCGCGCGTGCGGACCGGCAGCCGGTTTGCGTCTGGGCTCCGGCGGCGGCACCGGGATCTCGACATCGATCCAGACCAGGCGATGATCGCTGGCGTCGAGCAGCTCGGCGCCTTGCTCGGTCGACAGCGGCCAGTAGACGCCGGAATCGACCACGCGCATTCCGGTGGACGGCAGTACATAGTCGACGCGCAGGTTGCCGGGTGGGTCGCCGAACACGGCGGTATCGTGCGCCGGATCGCCGCGATGACCGAGATTGCTGCCGCCGAGCCGATGTGCGGATTCGACTGCGCCGTCGCTTTCGGGCGTGATGTCGCCCTGAATGCGCGGATGATTCAGCAACTGCTGAATGGCACCGGGATGACTGGTGCCATCGACCGGATCGGCGTTCAGGTCGCCGGCGACGACGAACAGAGCGTCCTCGGGCAGGCCGCCGGTGGTGCCGGTATCGTCGTAGATGTAGGCGTGGCGCTCGGGATCGCCACTGACGTAGTCGGCAATCAGGCGAATCTCATCGTGGTTGCGCCGGGCATTGCGACGTTCCGGACCGTCGAATACCGGCGGCGTTGGATGTGAGGCGATCAGGTGAACATGGCCGGCCGGAGTCCAGATCGGCACGTCCCAGTGACTCTTCGACGACAGCGGAAATCCGCGCAACATTGTGTCGCTATACCAGGCCTGACCGCTTTCGTGCACCGGCAGCAAGGCATCGGGCATGTCCTTCCACTTGAACAGCCGGAACGTTCGCGCGAGGCGCTGATTGACCGGGTATCGGGACAGCACCAGCATGCCGTACTGCCCGGGAAAAACGCCGTAACCCCAGGCATCACCTGGTCCGTGGACACGTTCGTCCCGGTTGAGGTCAAAACCACTCGGCACGCCGGTATTGACCGCTGCCGTGTAGTGGTAACGATAGCGGATCGCCTGTTGGTCGAACTGTCGCCGCATCAGGTAGTTGAAGAGGAAATCTTCTCGCGAGCGGTCGCTGACGTCGTAGTCGAACTCGTTGATCAGCAGTACGTCCGGCCGTACCGCCTGGATCACGGCGGCAACGCGCTGGATCTGCTCGTCACGACGACCGCGCAGCCGTTCAGCCAACTCGCCGGGTTCGGTGCCGAACAGCGAAGCGTTGAACGTGGCGATACGCAAGCGGGTGATGCCGCCGTCGTTGGCGGCTACGCCGGCAGCCATCGTGACCATTGAAGCGGCGACCAACAGGGAAACGAAACGCGAAATCATCAGCCGCCGTTCTCATCCGGGTCGGGCATCAACAACTGCCAACGGCCTTCGCGCAAAACTTCAATCGGGCGGAAACGGCTCTTGTAGTGCATCTTCGGATGACCTGGTATCCAGTAGCCCAAGTACAAATTGCGCAGATCGAGACTTCGGGCACGCTCGATCTGCTTGAGGATACAGAATACCCCCAGGCTGCGGTTGGCATGCGTCGGGCAGTAGAAGGTGTAGACCGCCGACAGACTGGTTCGGCCCTCGTCGGTGACCGCGACGGCGATCAGATCGCCATTCAGGCGCACGTTCATGAACCGGGTTCCGCGCCACGGCGCAATCAGGAAACGCTTGAAGTCGTCCGGTGCCGGATCGTCCATGCCGCCGCCGGGGTGACGCCAGGCCAGGTAGCGCTCGTACAGGTCGATCGTTTCGGCATCGGCATCGGCCTCGATCCAGTTCACGGTCAGATCGGTGTTGCGACGCAGGCAACGGCGCTGGTTGCGATCCGGCTGATGGCTGGCAACCGGCATCCGGCACGGCACGCAGGCCTGGCAATTGCGGCAGTTCGGGCGGTAGACGTGGCCGCCGGCGCGGCGAAAGCCCCAGGCCAGCGAGGTCTCGTAGGCCGATGGCAGGCGCGGATCGAGCGGATCGATGACCAAATTGCGCGCGCTGCGGTCATCGAAGTAACCGCAGGGGTGGTCGAGCGTCTGGAACAGTCGCACGGTACCGGTCTTCATCACCTCTGAGCATAGCGCCAGCAGGGGCGGCTTGGTCAAATCCCATGCAAGTGACACACATGTTAAACGGCCGGCAGCGGCCTCAGGGATCCAGTGAAACCAGCCGTGACCACGGCACGGCGGCCCGGTCCCGGTATAATGCCGCGCCTTCAACAGGCCCCGGAGACATCGCGTATGCGCATCCTGGCTGAGGCGCTCACTTTCGACGACGTCTCGCTCGTTCCCGCCCACTCCACGGTCCTGCCCAAGGACGTGTCCCTGAAGACCCGACTGAGCCGTGGCATCGAGCTGAATCTGCCCCTGGTATCGGCGGCCATGGACACGGTCACCGAAGGTACGATGGCGATCGCCATGGCCCAGCTCGGCGGCATCGGCATCGTGCACAAGAACCTGAGCATCGAGCGTCAGGCCAGCGAGGTGCGTGCGGCGAAGAAGTTCGAAGCCGGTGTCATTCGTGATCCGATCACGGTGGGACCCAATACCTCGATCCGGGAAGTGCTGGCGCTGACCCGCGCGCACAACATCTCCGGCGTGCCGGTGGTCGACGACGGCGAACTGGTCGGCATCGTCACCAGCCGTGACCTGCGCTTCGAGCGCCGCCCGGAAGATCCGGTGCGCAATATCATGACCCGCAAGGAGCGTCTGGTGACGGTCGGCGAGGGCGCCGGTGACGACGAGGTGCTGGCGTTGATGCACACGCACCGGATCGAGAAGGTGCTGGTGGTCAACGAAGCCTTCCAACTGCGCGGCCTGATCACGGTCAAGGATGTGCAGAAGGCGCGCGACAATCCCGATGCCGCCAAGGATCGCCAGGAACGGTTGTGCGTCGGCGCCGCGGTCGGCACCGGTGGTGACACCGAGCAGCGGATCGAGGCCCTGGTCGACGCCGGGGTCGACGTGGTCATCGTCGATACCGCCCATGGCCATGCTCAGGGCGTGCTCGACCGGGTCGCCTGGGTCAAGAAACACTATCCGCAGGTGCAGGTGGTCGGCGGCAACATCGTTACCGGTGACGCCGCCCTCGCCCTGATCGCCGCGGGCGCCGATGGCGTCAAGGTCGGTATCGGTCCGGGCTCGATCTGCACCACGCGCATGGTCGCCGGTGTCGGCGTGCCCCAGGTCAGCGCGGTGGCGATGGTTCGCGAGGCGATCGGCGATACCGCCCCGATCATCGCCGATGGCGGCGTCCGCTATTCCGGCGATGTCGCCAAAGTGATCGCCGCTGGCGCCTCCTGCGTGATGATCGGCGGCCTGTTCGCCGGAACCGACGAATCGCCGGGCGAGATCGAACTGTTCCAGGGCAGGTCGTACAAGATCTATCGCGGCATGGGTTCGCTCGGCGCGATGCAGCAGGGCAGCAAGGACCGCTACTTCCAGGATGGGGCCGATGCCGAGAAGCTGGTGCCCGAAGGCATCGAAGGCCGGGTGCCGTACCGGGGTCCGATCCGGCACATCGTGCATCAGCTGGTCGGCGGGTTGCGCGCGGCAATGGGATATGTCGGTTGTGCCAGCATCGAGGAAATGAAGACGCGGCCGCAGTTCGTGCGCGTGACCAATGCCGGCGTCCGAGAATCGCATGTCCATGACGTTCAGATCACCAAGGAAGCCCCGAACTATCGGCTCGACTGATTCCCCGGCCTGGATGGCGGCTCGGAGAGCAGTTCTTCGAGTTCTGCCGTCTGCGGCTGATGAACGGTATTTTCCTGCCACTATGGATGCCGCCGCATGTCATCAACTGAATCCCGAACTCCGCAGCCGGATATCCATAGCGACAAGATCCTGATCCTCGACTTCGGCGCCCAGTACACGCAGCTGATCGCGCGCCGGGTGCGCGAGATTGGCGTCTATTGCGAGATCTGGGCCTGGGATCATGATCCCGACGAAATCGCCGCGTTCGCGGCCAACGGCATCATCCTGTCCGGCGGGCCGGAGTCGACCACCCTGGCCGATTCGCCGCGAGCACCGCAGCAGGTGTTCGACGCCGGCGTCCCGGTGCTCGGGATCTGCTACGGCATGCAGACCATCGCCGCGCAGATGGGTGGAACCACCGCGGCCGCCGACCAGCGCGAGTATGGCCATGCCGAAGTCGAGATCGTCGCTTCGGACCGGCTGCTGGCCGGATTCAACGACCATCTCGATGCGCCGGCACCGCGGCTGGACGTATGGATGAGCCACGGCGACCATGTCGCGACCGCGCCGCCGGGCTTCACTGTCACCGCTTGCACCGACCGGGTTCCGGTCGCCGCATTCGCCAACGACGAGCGGCGCTGGTACGGCGTGCAGTTCCATCCCGAGGTCACCCATACCCGCCAGGGTCAGGCCCTGCTGCGACGCTTCGTCGTCGACCTGTGCGGCTGCCGCACCCTGTGGACCGCCGAGCACATCATCGACGACCAGATCGAACGCGTCCGCGCCCAGGTCGGCAGCGACGAAGTCATACTCGGTCTGTCCGGGGGTGTCGATTCCTCGGTCGTCGCTGCGCTGCTGCATCAGGCCATCGGCAGCCAGCTGACCTGCGTCTTCGTCGATACCGGCCTGCTGCGTTGGCGCGAGGGTGACCAGGTCATGGCGACCATGGCCGAGCACATGGGCGTCAAGGTCATCCGCATCGACGCCGCCGACCGCTACTTCGACGCGTTGGCCGGCGTCAGCGACCCCGAGGCCAAGCGCAAGATCATCGGACGGCTGTTCATCGAGATCTTCGACGAGGAAGCCGGCAAGCTGGCCAATGCCCGCTGGCTGGCCCAGGGCACGATCTACCCCGACGTGATCGAGTCGGCCGGCAGCCGAACCGGCAAGGCGCACGTGATCAAGAGCCACCACAACGTCGGCGGCCTGCCCGAACA
>CAZFUH010000305.1:0-5051 GCA_964522235.1 uncultured Rhodanobacteraceae bacterium | reverse complement strand
GTGCGGCGCAAGCCGTCCTGGATTCGAGTGCGTTTGCCGAGCAACAGCGCAGTCGCCCAGCTCAAGGGCAAGCTGCGCGCGAACCGTCTGGTGACGGTCTGCGAGGAGGCGTCCTGCCCGAATATCCACGAATGCTTCAGCAAGGGCACGGCGACGTTCATGATCCTGGGCGAGGTCTGTACCCGACGTTGCTCGTTTTGCGATGTCGCCCATGGTCGCCCGAAGCCACCCGATCCGTCTGAACCGGCAAACCTGGCACGCACGATCGCCGACATGGGGCTGCGCTATGTCGTGATCACTTCGGTCGACCGCGACGACTTGCTGGATGGTGGCGCCGGCCATTTCGCCGATTGCATCCGGCAGGTGCGGATGCTCAACCCGGGTATCCAGGTCGAGATCCTGACCCCGGACTTCCGCGGCAAGGGCCGGATGGAGCGAGCTCTGGAGATTCTTGCCGCGGCGCCGCCGGACGTGTTCAATCACAATGTCGAAACCGTGCCGGATCTGTACCGCGAGGTTCGCCCCGGCGCCGACTACGCCTGGTCGCTGGATCTGTTGCGCCGATTCAAGGCCCAGCACCCGGATCTGCCGACCAAGTCCGGAATCATGCTCGGCCTCGGCGAGAGCGCACAACAGGTCGAGCAGACCTTGCGCGATCTGCGCAACCACGAGGTCGACATGGTGACGATCGGCCAGTACCTGCAGCCGACCCGTCATCACCACCCGGTGCTGCGCTACTGGACCCCCGAAGAGTTCAAGGCGTTCGAGGAATTCGGCTACGCGCTGGGTTTTCGCCATGTTGCCAGCGGCCCGCTGGTGCGCTCGTCCTACCACGCCGACGTCATGGCGCATGCGGCAGGCTATGCCGAGGTTGCCTGAATCTGCCCCGAAATACTCGGCTCCGGTCTCGGCCGGAGCCGAAATCGTGGTCCATGATGGTCAACATGGCCTCCGGCCCTTGCGGAACCATCGATTCGGCGGTATGTCTGTATCTGTTCCGGCCGCACTGGGCCGGGTTTGTTGGAGTTTGCCATGAGCCGTCGTATCGTCTTGATCCTATTGACCAGCCTGCTGGCCGCCTCCCTGGCCGGCGCAAAGCCGGCCGCGCCGCCCAGCCAGCTGTCGCCTTCGCCGGAACAGGGCAAGACAGCGATGTTCGCGATGTACACGCTCAGTCGCGTGCACTATCGCTCGCTGCCGCTCGACGATGCGCTGTCGCTGAAGATCTACCAGGCGTACCTGGAGGCGATCGATGGTGACAAGCTGTTCTTCACTCAGGCGGACTTGGATGAGTTCTCGGTCTACGAGGACAAGATGGACGATGCGATCCGCAACCAGGATCTGGAAGCGCCGTTCAAGATCTTCAATCGCTATGTCGAACGGGTCGCCGAACGCACCGCCCATGCCCGGGCTCAGCTTCAGCAAGGCTTTGATTTCAAAGTCGATGAAGAATACGAGTTCAGCCGGGGCGATGCTCAATGGGCTGCCGACGGCTCGGAATTGGACGACTTGTGGCGGCGCCGGGTCAAGAATGACTGGCTGCGGCTGAGATTGGCCGGCAAGCACGACACCGAGACCGTCGAAACCCTGGACAAGCGCTACCAGCGGTTCGAAGAACGGATTGGCGAGATCGACAGCGAGGACGTATTCCAGACTTTTCTGAACGCGTACGCGATGGCGATCGAACCGCACACGAACTATATGGCGCCGCGTTCGGCCGACGCCTTCGAAATCACCATGAGCCTGTCGCTGGAAGGTATCGGCGCGACGTTGCAGCGGTAAGATGAGCACACGGTGATTCGCTCAGTGGTCACCGGCAGTCCGGCTGAGCGCAACGGCCTGAAGGCGGGTGACCGCATTCTAGCCGTCGGTCAGGGTGGCGACGGCCCGATGGTCGATGTCATCGGTTGGCGCCTGGACGATACCGTCAAGCTTATTCGTGGCCCCAAGGATTCCACCGTTCGTCTGGACGTAGTTCCGGTCGAGGCCAGCATCGACAGCCGGCCGAACCGGATCGCGATCGTTCGCAAGAAAGTGCAGCTGGAAGAGCAGGCTGCCAAGAAGCGGGTGCTTGAGGTCGGCGACGGTGAGTCGCAACGTCGGATCGGGATCATCGAACTACCGACGTTCTATCAGGACTTCGAGGGTCGTCGTCGTGGCGAGGCGGACTATCGCAGCGCGACTCGCGATGTCGCCAAGCTGCTGGAGGAGTTGAAGACCGATAACGTCGACGGTGTCGTGCTCGATCTTCGCAACAATGGTGGCGGTTCGCTTGCTGAGGCGACCGAGCTGACCGGCTTGTTCATCGACCAGGGGCCGGTGGTGCAGGTGAAGAACGCTCAGGGGCGGGTCGAGATCGAGCGTGACCGCAAGCCCGGTCGCGCCTGGGATGGTCCACTGGCGGTGATCGTGAACCGGGTGTCGGCGTCGGCATCGGAAATTTTTGCCGCCGCGATCCAGGACTATGGCCGTGGTCTGGTGGTTGGCGAGCCGACCTATGGCAAGGGCACGGTGCAGAACCTGATCAGTCTGGATCAGCTCAGCGGCCGCAGCGAGTCGCGTCACGGTCAACTCAAGTTTACGGTCGCGCAGTTTTTCCGGATCAACGGCTCCAGCACGCAGATCAAGGGTGTTGTTCCAGATATCGAGTTCCCGGTCACGGTCGAGGCCCAGGATTACGGTGAGAGCGTGTACGACAACGCCCTGCCGTGGGCGCGGATCGATCCGGCCGACTACGTCGCGGTCGCCGACCTGTCGCCGATCCTGCCCCAGCTCAACGCCAATCATCAGGCGCGTGTGCTCGACGATGCCGAGTTCATCTTCTGGCAGGAAGACATCGAGCACATGCGCGAGCAGCGGGCGCGAACCCGGATCTCCCTGCTTGAAAGCGAGCGCCGGGTCGAACGCGACACCCAGGAGGCCAGGCGCAAGGCGCGGACCGCCAGGCGTGAGCAGATTGGACTAGCCCGGGACCTCGCCGTTGAACAGGCGAGAGATGACGGCCTGCAGGCGGATGAGCGCAGCGTCATCGAGGCGTTGGAGCGTGAGCAACAAGTGAGCGACGAGGATCGTCCCGACGTACTGTTGACCGAGGCGGCGAGAATTCTTGGTGATGCGATCGCACTCGGCAACGAGGATCTGCGCATGGCCGGACTTCCGCCTGTGGTTGCTGATCGGCGCGTCGACTGATCGCGCTGGAGCTGGTGGAACAGCGCACGGACCGTTTCCGCGGTCCGTGCGCCTAACCGCCTGTCTGCTATGGGCAGGCAAAGCCTTCGCCGATGGCGGTCAGTACCTGAACCGGTATCGGACGGAAGTGTTGAATCCGATCCACTCTTGGCGGGAAACGGTCTCGCGGCAACGCCGCCGGCCGCCACTGCGACTGCCAGGGCACGGCGCAATGGGTCCGCATCCCCGCTGATGTCTGCACCATGTAGAAATCCAGTGGATTGCCGGTGCCGTTCCAGTCGCTGCTCGTGCTTCCGGCCATGACAAACTGATCACCCTTCTGGTCGATCGCAACCAGTCGTTCGATCCTTGGTCCTTGGGTTCCGAAACGAATCGGCTGCCAGACCGGACTCAGGTTGTTCGGGTCGGCGAGCAGCACGAAGCCGTCGCCAGGTACCGTGCCGTACAGGCTTCCGGTCACCGCAAGCGCGCCGGGAAGACCCGCCGGATTCGGCCCGGTTTCGATCAAGTCGAAGCCGGTGGCGCCATTGCCTTGCAGATCCAGATACAACGCCTGCGCGACCGGGTCGCAGCCAAACGGACGGAAGCGGGTCAGATAGACCAGATCAGTGGTGTTCCCGGTCGGATCGTTGCTGACTCCGACCAGGACGGTGCCGCCGGCAAACTGCTGCGCGTTCCGTTGCGTCGCGATGCCATGGAAGTCTTCATTCTGCCGGTCGGCTGTGCCCAGGAATGCGTTGCAGATCGGATTGCCGCCGGCATCGACACGGAACATCAGCGCGCGACGATCGAACTGCCAGCTGTTGCCCTGCGCCAATGATCCGGCGACCACCAGGTCCTGGATCAGGGTGCTTGCACTGGGCGCGCGAGTGACGGCACGAAACCGCATCCCGGGCGTCTGGCTGAAATAGGCATGGTCCCATAGCACATTGCCGCCGGCGTCGAGGCGCGCAATGCGACCGAACTGGCGCTCCGGCGATCCGGGCCGGGTTTCGTCGCCGACCACGACCAGGTCGGGGCTCAGGTTTGGCGACAATGGATCAAGTATCTCCACGAGGTCATAGCCAATGGCCCGATGACCCTGGGTGAGGTTGTCGAGCATGGTGGTCCAGATCGGCCGACCGTCACAGCGCAGATGCATGGCATGGATGTGCAGATCGACGTTTCCACGACGCACTGACCCGGTCAGGGCAAAGCCGCGACCATTGGCCAGTTCGATGATCGCCTGAGCGCGGCTGTCGTTGCTGTTGGCCAGTCGGTACGCACGCTGCCAAATCGAGACGCCGAAATCATCCACCCGCGTCACCAGGATCTCGGTCCCGAAGCCTGGAACCCGACGGCTGCCGGCGAGCACCGAACCGCCGCCCGGACAGTAGCGAACTGCCTTGATGTCTTCGCCGATGTCGGCCGTATTGTCCTGGCCGTAGAAGCTCTCGAAAACCTGCGACTGCACCGGCAATGCGAGTAGGGAACCAGCGAGCAACATCGCTGGAATCAGGGTTTTCATAGGAGTTCGTACAACTCCGATCTTGCGGTTCATGAGGATTGACTCCGTTGTCGGTTGGTTGGAAGTGGCTGTTGAGGTTTGCAACCCCGATCACGAGAAGTTCGCCGCTGTGCCGGCGCTCCGCTCAGGCGGTCTTGCCGACGCGATTGCTCACCGGTCCATTTGGGCTCGTGCCACGCGACAAAGTTACAGGACTGCCAAGGCAATGTTTGTGCGGCGGTTCACCTTGGCAATGTGCGCTGATGCGCAGGAAGGTGTCATCAGCAATGGCAAGACATCGGCAGCACGCGCCGAGGGCGCTGGAGATTTGCCAAAGGGTTTTCTTCACGTTCTTGTTGAACGTGTCACAACCTGG
>CAZFUH010000304.1:0-5061 GCA_964522235.1 uncultured Rhodanobacteraceae bacterium | reverse complement strand
TTCGTGATCCTGTTCACGATCGGTGGATTCTCGGGTCTGATGCTGGCGATCGTGCCGGCCGACTTCCAGTACCACGACACCTATTTCGTCGTCGCGCACTTCCACTACGTGCTGGTCACCGGCGCGATCTTCGCGATCATGGCCGGCGTCTACTTCTGGATCCCGAAGTGGACCGGCTACATGTACAACGAGACGCTCGGCAAGTGGCATTTCTGGCTGTCGACGTTCTTCGTCAACCTGTTGTTCTTCCCACAGCACTTCCTCGGTCTGGCCGGGATGCCGCGTCGTATTCCGGATTACAATGTCGCATTCTCGGATTTCAACATGTGGTCGACGGTCGGCGGCTTCGGCTTTGGTCTGAGCCAGCTGATCTTCGTCTACATCGTCTGGAAGTGTGCGCGAGGTGGCGTCAAGGCAAGCACCGAGGTCTGGGAAGGCAGCAAGGGCCTGGAGTGGACCGTGCCGTCGCCGGCGCCGCACCATACGTTCACGACGCCGCCGGTGATCGATGATCGCAACCTGGCGCATGGCGACGTGACACACTGACGACGAACAGCCCTCCAGACCGTTGCGGCGTACGGCCGCTCGGCTGTCCCTTAGGCAACCGGACGACATGATCTCGATGAGCCAGAACCATGGCAGGCGCAGCGCAAAGCGGACGGCATTGATACTCGCCGTCATCGCGGCGCTGATCTATGTCGGCTTTCTGATGCGCGGCGTCTTCGGGGTGGCTGGATGAACGGTGATCAGGGCCAGGTCCGGGAGACGCGGCGCCTGCTGCTGAAGATTGCTGCGATCACTGGCGGTGCGTTCCTGTTCGCGTTCTCGCTGGTGCCGCTGTACCGGATCGCCTGTGAGCAGGTGTTCGGCATTCGTCTGGACGGTCGTCCGGTGGGCGACGCAGGTGTCGCGGCCCTGGTCGTCGACGAGTCGCGCTCGATTACCGTCCATTTCGATTCCACCGTGCATGCCGAGCTGGACTGGCAGTTCGAGCCCGAGCTGCAACAGATGCAGGTGCACCCCGGCCAGGTCGTCGAGGCCTGGTATGTCGCCCGCAACATCACCGGTGATGCGGTCGTCGGCAATGCCGTGCCCAGCGTCGCGCCGCCGATCGCGTCCGGCTATTTCAGCAAGACCGAATGCTTCTGCTTCACTGAACAGCTGCTCGGTCCTGGCGAGGAACGGCGCATGCCGGTGCGCTTCTTCGTTGCCACCGACCTGCCGCAGAATGTCCGCACCGTGACCTTGTCCTACACCTTCTACAATAACGAGGCGGCGACCCGCCGCGAGCATGCGCGCATGGCCCAGCAGTCTGCGCAGGCTTCCGAACCCCGAGGCTGACCCCGATGGCGCACTCCCAACCCGATCCCAACATCTACTACGTCCCGCACGGCAGCAAATGGCCGTTTGTCGGTTCGATCGGCCTGTTCACGACCGTGGTCGGCTTTGCCAACTGGATGAACGGCAGCACCGGCCCGTTCGGAATGCCGCTGGCGTTCGCCGGCATTGCCATCCTGCTCTGGATGATGTGGGGCTGGTTCGGCGACGTCATTCGCGAGGGCCTGCGCGGCATGTACAACCGCCAGGTCGGCATCTCGTTCCGGATGGGCATGATCTGGTTCATCTTCTCCGAGGTCATGTTCTTCGCCGCGTTCTTCGGCGCCCTGTTCTACGCCCGCGCGATATCGGTGCCGTGGCTTGGTGGCGAGGGTACCGGTGCCGCAACCAATGCGTTTCTGTGGTCCGGCTACGACGCCGCCTGGCCGACCGCTGGCCCGGCCGAGGTCGGTGGCGAGTTCGGACTGATTCCGGCCTGGCACATCCCGCTGCTGAACACCTTGATCCTGCTGACCTCGGGCGTGACGCTGACGATCGCCCATCACGCGCTCAAGGCCGGTCATCGCGTCCAGTTGCTGGTCTGGCTCGGCATGACCATTGTGCTGGGATCGATCTTCCTGGGATTCCAGGCCTATGAGTACGTGCATGCCTATCAGGATCTGAACCTGACCTTGGGTTCGGGCATCTACGGCTCGACGTTCTTCATGCTGACCGGTTTCCATGGTCTGCACGTCACCCTGGGCACGATCATGCTGATCGTGATCTGGTTCCGATGCTTCAACGGGCATTTCCGCAAGGACGATCACTTCGGTTTCGAAGCCGTTGCCTGGTACTGGCACTTCGTCGACGTGGTCTGGCTGGGCCTGTTCGTGTTCGTCTACGTGGTCTGACTTGCGCGATGCCCGAGCCAGAAATCAGGCGAAGGCGCTGGTCTTGAATCCGGTGAAATCAGCCTGGCTGATTTCACAGCCCGTGCGGGCGAATCAAGCCGGTCCAGATGCCAACGATGACGACAACGATCAGCAGTACCGACAGACCGATGCGTCGGGTCAGCGCCCAGGCCATGCGCTTGTCCGGTCCCTCGCTTTTCATCATGTAGTACGCCGCGGCGCCGAGGTTGTAGACGATGGCGATGAAGAAGGCGATGACGATCAGGCGGGTGATGGTCGGATCGAGTGGCTGCATGGCGGCGCCTGCATGGACTGCGGGTGCGGCAGTATAGCCGCGCCATCGCGATGATCGCGTTTCGGCGCCCGGCGCCGCTGGCCTGGATCATCTTGCTGGTCGGCTTGCTGCTGTTCGTCAGCCTGGGTCGCTGGCAGCACGGGCGTGCCGAATTCAAGCGCGGAATGATCGAGCAGTGGGCACAGGCGCAGCAGGCCGAGGCGAATGAACTGCGTGTCGATCGTGGGCATTTCCAATCGGTGACGTTGACCGGGCGCTACCTGCCGCAGCGCTACCTGCTCGACAACCAGATGCGCGATGGTCGCGCCGGGGTCGAGGTGTTCGTACCATTGCGCGGCGAGGATGGGGCGATCTTGATTGCCCTGGGCTGGCTGCCGTATTCGGGTACGACGCGGGAGATACCGCGGCTGCCGCCGTTGCCGGATCATCCTGTGCAGCTGCACGGCATCTGGACGCCGGTGCCGGCGCACGGCATACGCATGGGCCGGAATTGGCCGCAGGTGCAGGAGTACCCGAAGTTGATGCCGTATTTCGCTCTGGACGAGATTGCCGCCGATGCCGGGTTGGCACTGGCCGATGGCGTATTGCGGTTGGCTGTCGACGGCGATCAGCCGTATCGGCGCGACTGGCGGCCGGTCGATGCAATGCCGCCGGAACGGCATCTGGCCTACGCCTGGCAATGGTGGTCGCTGGCGGTTGCGATCGTTGTGGTTTTTCTCGTCGTTCACTACAAGCGCAGTCCGAAACCATGAACACCGAACGGAAAAGACGGCTGAGTCGATGGACCCTGGTCCTGGTCGCGGTGATGTTTCTCAGTCCGTTCATCATCGCGCTTGTCCTGAACCGCAGCGGTTGGCACCCGGACGCGACCCGCAACCATGGCCAATTGATCGATCCGCCGCAGCGACTCGGCGAACTGGTGCTCGATGATCGCGGCGGGCAGGGGCTGCCGTTGCGCAATCTCGACCACCGCTGGACCTGGATCGTGCGCCTGCCGGCGGCCTGCGACAGTGCTTGCCTGGCGCGCCTGGATGAATTGCATCGCGTGCGCTACAGCATGCACCGTCGCGCACCGAAACTGGCGATCCTGCTGATCGCACCAGCCGAGTTGCCGGCATTGCCGGACAGCTTGCGCGCGCTCGATGGCGAGTCGGTGCGGGTACTGGAAGCCGCGTCACCGTTGATTGCGCAAGCTCGGGACTGGAGCGGGTTTCTGATCGACGACAAGTCCTATCTGATGCTGCATTTCCCACCGGAGCTGGAAGCGCGGCAGATTCGCCGCGATCTCGCTCGCCTGGTGAAGTAGCTGCTCGGCGCTCAGACACGCATTCTCGGCACTGCAATGAACGATTCGATCTTTCTCAATATCGCCCGTGCCGCCGTGATCCTGGTCCTGGCTGTGATCGTGCTCGGCGCCTTCGTGCGCCTGTCCGATGCCGGTCTAGGTTGCCCGGACTGGCCGACCTGCTACGGCAAGGCGACCTGGCCGCGCAGCGAGCAAAGCGTCGCCAGCGCCAACCTGGCGTTTCCGGAGCGTCCGGTCGAGCATGCCAAGGCCTGGAAGGAGCAGGTGCATCGACATTTCGCCGCAGCGCTTGGTCTGCTGGTGCTGATCCTGGCATTGCGTCGCAATTGGGCTCTGCCAATGCGCCGCTGGCTGTTGCTGGCCAGCGCCGCCGCCGCCGCCGGCGGTACGCTTCTGTACATCGCCGGCTGGCAGACCGTGTCCGGTTTCGTGTCGCTGCTTGCGTTGGCGTTGCCCTTGGCATTGGCACTTGGCTGGCCGTCCGGCGGCCGGCAGCCGCTGCCGCCCTGGGCGCGGTTCACGGCATTCCTGTTTGCACTGATCATGTTCCAGGCCATCCTGGGCATGTGGACGGTGACCTGGAAGCTGAAGCCGATCGTGGTCATGGCGCATCTGCTCGGCGGTCTGGGCGTCATGGCCTTGCTGGTCTGGGTAGCGCTGCGCAGCGGCGCGGAAACTCGAACCTACCCAGGTGCCGCCTGGTTGCGGCCCTGGGTCTGGCTGGGTCTGGTGGTGCTGACCTTGCAAATCGCCCTGGGCGGCTGGACCAGTGCCAACTATGCCGCCCTGGCGTGTCCGGATTTCCCGACCTGTCAGGGGCAGTGGTGGCCGGACACCGACTTTCGCCAGGCGTTCGTGCTTTGGCGTGGCATCGGCGTCGACTACGAGGGCGGTGTGCTCGACGCCACCGCGCGCGCGACCATCCATCTGAGCCACCGGATCGGTGCGCTCATCACCACCGTGATCCTGTTGATCGTCAGCGCGGCAATGTTCCGGGTCAAGGGGATGCGCGCTCCGGCCCTGGGCCTGCTCGGCCTGCTGGCCTTGCAGATCGGCCTGGGCATCGCCAATGTCGTCGAGGGTCTGCCGTTGCCGGTCGCGACCGCGCACAACGGCGTTGCCGCGTTGCTGGTCGCGCAGTTCATGCTGATTCTTTCACGGCTGAGCCCGCGCCGGGATTGACTGCCGCCCTGGCGGCGAGTTGCATCCCGCAGAGGCTGCAGCGTGCGCCC
>CAZFUH010000303.1:0-5102 GCA_964522235.1 uncultured Rhodanobacteraceae bacterium | reverse complement strand
GCCGCCGCCTACCCGGCAGACTCGCCGAAAAGGGCGTTTGAACTTCCTATACCTCCGGGTCGGCGGTGATTGCTCCATTGATGAAGGGAAGCGAAGCGCCGCCCAGGATCTCCTGGATGAGGCGGGGTTCGATGTCGATCGCCCGATACCGGAAAGGCGCGTCGGTTCCGGCACGACCGTCATGCAATTCGTCCGGATGCAGGACCAGGACGTTGCCGGCCTTCGAGTGACAGGTGCGCCCGCGGTAGTCGAAGCTCTGCACGCCCTGCAGCGTCAGCGCGACCGTGTAGGTGTCGTGCCGGTGTGGCTGGTACGCGCGTCCGGTGAAGCACGCCTCGAAGCGTCGCTCGGCGCCATTGGCGAAGCGAACCCAGTCGGACGCTTCTTTGGCTTCCATATCGACGAGCCGGGCTGTGGAGTGCCCGGCATGATCACGCCGGGCGCGCGCGGCATGGAAGTGCCGAAAGTGGGTCAGAAGCCGCCCCGAGCAAAAGATGCTCAGGGTGTGGGCTTCGGGTGGGTCGCCTTGACCGCGCACCAGCATCCGGATTGGGTCCATTCAAGCAGTGTCCGGCCAAAGAGACCGACCCACAAGGTCGCCCGCCGCGATCCCGATTTCGGCCGCTACTGGCCCTTTCCATGCCCCGAGATCGGGTGTAGCCTTCGCAGAGAATGGGCATTGGAATTCTTATCCTTAGCTGAACGGAGATCGCCATGTCAGTTCGCCCTCCCCTGCTTGCCGCACTGCTGGC
Source organism: uncultured Rhodanobacteraceae bacterium (assembly GCA_964522235.1). Taxonomy (GTDB): domain Bacteria; phylum Pseudomonadota; class Gammaproteobacteria; order Xanthomonadales; family UBA2363; genus Pseudofulvimonas. The sequence continues at coordinate 4,350 of CAZFUH010000303.1, read as the reverse complement.
CCTACCCGTCACCGCACTTGCCGTGCCCGAGGGTGGTTGGGTGTACTGGGTGGGTTCCGGCGCGACGTGCGATTTCAACCACCTGCAGACCGCGATCAACGCGGTGCCGGACGATTCCGAAATCCGCATCGTCGACAACCAGGTCTACAGCGATGTCGCCATCCAGATCATCGACAAATCGCTGCTTCTCGCCGGCGGCTGGTCCGACTGCGCCGGAACGATGAACAACCAGCCGGTCACCCTGACCGGAGCTCCAGGCGGGAGTGCCCGGCCAGTGATCCAAGTAACCAGCGCGGTCACGCCGCGGATGGTGGTCCTGCGCAGGCTGCACCTAAGTGGTGGCCGGCGCAGCGGCATCGAGCTGGCAGGCCGGGTCGAGGTGCGCGTGGAACAAAGCATCATCGACGGCAACCAGGCGTTCTACGGCGGCGGCATCCGCGTCATCGGCGACGGGACGGCGCTGACCCGGCTGCGCGTGGCCCAGACCCTGGTCGGCAACACCGGCGATCCCGACCTGCCCGGCAACACGGCGGTGTTCGACGGCGGCGGCATCCATTGCCAGGATGCGCAGGTGCAACTGCACGGCGCTGTTGTGCGCAACAACGAAGTCAACTCGCTCGGCGGCGGCCTGTATGCGGACGGCTGCCAGGTCACTACAGGCCCCAACACCTACTGGTTTCCGGGCATCGGCGCGGTGACGGTGCTGATCGAGGCCAATCGCGCCCAGCAGACTGGCGGCGGCCTGTACGCCACCGGCAACAGCATGCTGGCGCTGGCGCCGACGACGCCATCGGCGTTTGTGATCCGCGGCAACCACGCCGACTTCAGCGGCGGCGGCGTCGCTCTGGTCGGCGCCGGTACCACGCTGGTCGGCCAAGGACTCAGCCTCAACAACAACGTCGCGGCCAGCGGCGGCGCCGGCTATGTGTCCAACGGTGCCTCGCTGACCCTGCTCCGGCGGCTGCCGATGCCTGGGCCGATCCCGGCCGACACGGAGGGCCCGGAGGACACGCTGCCGGAAAGTGGAGCCGTGCTCCCTACCCATTGTAGCCAGCCGGTCGAATGCAGCGAGGTGCGTTTCAACCGCGCAGAGAACTCCACCGGCGGCGCGTTCTCTGTCAATACCGGGTCCAGCCTGACCCTGCAGCACACGGTGCTGGAGGGCAACTTCGCCAATCTCGGCAGCCAAATCCTGCTCGCCAACGGCAGCGGCAGCCGGATCGACAACTCGCTGTTCCACGGCAACGACAGCAATGGCGGCGATCTGCTGCGTGTGACTAACGACTCCAGTCTGGTACTCAACTCGGTCACGGTGGCCGACAACGTCATCGGCAGCATTCTGATCCAGCTGCTATCAAGCGGCGGCGGCAACAACCTCAACCTACGCAACAGCATTTTCTGGCAGCCGGGCACCGCCGTGCTCGCGGCGACCGCCGCCGACACCGTCGCCGTCACCTGCCTGAACGCGCACGAGGACGTCAGCCTGCCGGCACTGACGCATGCGCCCGGCTTCGTCGACGCCGCCGCCGGCAACTACCGGCTTCTGGCGGCTACTCCGAACATCGACGCCTGTGTCGATTCCTTCGCTGGCGTGCCGGTGGTCGACATCCTCGGCGAACCGCGCCCGGTCGATCTGGGCTACGACAACGGCGATGGCAATTTCGATCGCGGCGCCTACGAACTCAGCGACCTCATCTTCGCCGACGATTTCGACTAACCACTGGAGTTCCAACCTCAGCCGCGCCGGGCCGCGCCTGACCTGGGGCAGCAACTTCGGCTTCCTCGGTCGCGCCACCTACCCCACCCACGGCTACCTGGGCCCCCGCCTCGGGCTGGCCGCCCGACGGAGTAAACCGGGACCCCCACGATCGGTCGCGTAGCACGATCCATGACGCCCGCAATTCCGTCGCGTGGCGCATCGCGAACTGGTGGGTGTCGCCTCCAGCCCGGCGTCCCCTCCCGCCCGCCGCGCTGGCGGTAATTGCGCTCTGACCCCGCTTTGCACCATAACCCTGGGTAGCGGCCACGACGACATCTCAGGCAGCGATATTGAGCAGCGATTCCGGCGCCGCCAGGCCCTGGTACATCAACAGGCGGCGGTGATAGCTGTCGTTCTCCAGGATCTCCCTCTTCGGCTCGATGCGCTGCAGCAGACGCTCAACCTCGTCGCGGCGATCCAGACGCATCAGGCTCATCCAAGCCCAGCCGGTCGCGACGACGGCGTCGTCGTCGTCCGAAACCTTCAGCGCCTCCTCATACGCAGCCAGCGCCGGCTCAAACCCGCCCTGCAGGAAGCGCGCCAGCCCGAGGTGCTACCAGATGTTGAGGCCAGGGTGGTGCGCGGAATACCGGCGGGTTCACTGCCCCAGGGTACGCAAGTCGGCCATCGGTGGCTGTACGTGACCATGTGAGCACGGGCTCCGCTCCGTGCGCCAAGCGTCGACAACCACTTTCGGCCAGATGCCGACGCTTGAAAGTGAACTCTGATCCGAATGGCACTTACTTAGCGCCATTTCGACCATCGACCTCCGGCGCAACTTCTTGATTCATTAGGCAAAGGACGGTGATACCGGCGCAAAGTAAGCGCCATTCAACTCTGACCCAAATTTGTGGTTTCTGATTCAAGGCCTGCGTGAGGCGGTACGGTCGGGCCGATCTGCTTCTGCGCAAGCCCGAATCCGGCCGATGAAAGGTTGTGCACGCAAAGCACCTTCAATTCCCCAAACGGCTTCGTAGAGACCTGGCGAAATCTCCTCCAGTAAGCCGCGCGTGGCAGCTTCGATCGGTTCGATGGCGCTCTTGAGTTTGTCGACCGCCTTTCGCCCTTTCGCCGTCAGCGAAATCAGCGAGCGGCGCGCATCCTGGGGATCTGGCGCGGTTTTTACGAGCCCGCGCGCGCGCAAGTCGGTAACCCATTGCTGCGCGAGTTGATGCGACTGGCGAAGCAGCGCCGCCAGTTCGGTCACCGACAGCGCGCCCTTTCGATCCAGTGCCAGAAGCGTCGAGGACGTTCTGGGCACGTTGGCGATTCCCTGTTCGACGTGCCAGAGCCTGTCGGCCTCTACCAGGTCGTCGGAAATCCGGCGCAACAAATGTGCGAGGAAAGCCGGCCCCAGGCTACGGATGAAATCGGTTTGATCGTTATGCACGGTGCGACTGCTCCTTCGGATGCCTTAGCTTAGCGAAAAGCTTGACTTATGCAACGAATTGCGCAAGAGTTTGCATAATATCTGGAGAATCGCCATTGAACGGGAGGTTTTTCGTGCGTGATCGGATCATTCTGACGGTCCTAGCTCTGTCGGGCTGCCTAGACATGTCGGGCTATCTCGCTGCGTCCGATCAAGGCTCCGGGACGGCCGAGCCGAGCGCTGCGACGGATCCCGCAACCCCCACCTTTCCCGCCGAAGAAGAGCTCCGCGCCTTGCTGGACAAGCGCCTCGAAGCGAATGGCATGGGCGTCGTCATCGGCCTGATCGACGCCGAGGGTACAACCAGGGTTGTCGCCGGAGGACGTAGCGGTGCGGTCGATGACCGCCCGCTAGATGGCGATACCGTGTTCCTGATCGGATCGCTCACCAAGGTGTTCACCGGGTTGCTATTGGCCGACATGGTCCAGCGCGGCGAGGTCCAGCTGGACGATCCAGCCGCGAAATACCTGCCGCCGGGGGTTGAGATGCCGCGTCGGGGCCGGCCGATCACACTGCAGGACCTGGCCACGCATGTGTCCGGCCTGCCGTCGATGCCCGCCAACTTCGACCTCAAGGCCGCGCCCGATCCTTACTCGGCCTATACAACACAGCAGTTGTACGCGTTCCTGTCGGGCTACACTCCAGAGCGTGGGCCGGGAGAGAAGTGGGCCTACTCCAACCTGGGCGTATCGCTACTGGGGCAACTGCTGGCCAATCACGCGGGCAAGCCCTACGAAACGCTGCTGAAGGAACGCATCCTAGCGCCGCTGGGCATGGACGACACGTCGATCGAACTCACGCCGGGCCAGGCCCAGCGGCTCGCGCCCGGTCACGACCGGTATTTGCAGCCAGTGGAGACTTGGGAAATGGTCGCCATGCCGGGATCCGGTTCGTTGCGTTCGACCGTCAACGACATGCTCTCCTTTCTTGCCGCCTACTTCGACGAAGGCAGTCCGCTCAAGGACGCGATGGTGCAGCAGTGGAGACTGCGATCGCCAAAGAGGGCTACCGGTCGGCGGCCGTGTTCGACGCGAGGACGAAAAGGGGCGTGGTGGTCCTGGCCAATGCCAGAACGGAGGACGAGCCCGGTGATATCGCCATGCACCTGCCAGCAGCGGCCAACGCACTGATCAAATACCATGTTTTCGAACTCTGCATTTCG
>CAZFUH010000302.1:0-5127 GCA_964522235.1 uncultured Rhodanobacteraceae bacterium | reverse complement strand
CAGTTGCGCAACCGGCACCCGGAGCTGTCGATCCGTGTGCTGGAGCGCCAGCGCCATCCGTTGCCGGTCGCGGCCCACAAGGTCGGCGAGTCGACCGTCGAGATCGGCGCCCACTACTTCGCCGAAACGATCGGCATGCGCGAGCATCTGGAACGCGAACACCTGCGCAAGTTCGGCTTCCGCTTCTTCTGGTCCGAGGGCCGGCGCGATCTTGAGAACATCACCGAAATGGGCGTACGGCGAGTGCTGCCGACACCGACCTACCAGATCGACCGTGGCATCTTTGAAAATCACCTGGCGCGCGAGGCGGTCGGGCGCGGCATCGATTTTCTCGACGCCTGCGTGGTCCGTGACTTCGATATCGGTCTACATGGCGCCGAGCACCGGATTCGCTACGAGCACGACGGCAGCCGGCATGAGCTTTGCGCGCGCTGGCTGATCGATGCCTCCGGTCGCGCCGGCCTGATCAAGCGCAAGCTCGATCTGGCCGAGAGCAATCGTCATCATGCCAATGCGGTCTGGTTCCGGATCGACGATCGGCTGGCGATCGATGACTGGTGCGATGATCCGAAATGGGCCGGGCGTTGCGAACCGCGCGAGCGCTGGCGCTCGACCAATCACATGGTCGGACCCGGCTATTGGGTCTGGCTGATCCCGCTGTCGTCGGGTGCGCACTCGGTTGGCATCGTCTGCGATTCCAGCATGCATCCGCTGCAGCGCATGAACAGCTTCGACAAGGCGCTGGACTGGCTGCGCGAGTTTCAACCCCTGATCGCCGATCAGGTACACGCCCGCCGCGACAAATTGCTCGATTTTATGTTCCTGCGTGATTTCTCGTACGGTTGTAACCAGGTGTTCTCGGCCGATCGCTGGGCGCTGACCGGAGAAGCCGGGGTGTTTCTGGATCCGTTCTACTCGCCCGGCAGCGACTTCATCGCGATTGCCAACACCTACATCGCCGAGCTGATCGAGCGTGAACTCAACGGCGAAGCGATCGCCGGCCACGCCCGGCTGTATCAGCAGCTGTACATGTCGTTCTATGAAAACACCTTGAGCCTGTATCAGGATCAGTATCCGATGTTCGGCGATGCCGAGGTGATGCCGATCAAGGTGATCTGGGACTACGCCTACTATTGGGGCGTGCTGTGCGTTCTGGTCTTCCAGAAACGTCTGACCGATACCGCCCTGCTGTCTGAATTGGCACCGGAACTGGCCCGGGCCAGCGATCTGAATCGCGAAGTCCAGGCAGAACTACGCACCTGGCATCAACGCAGCAATCACGACAACCGGGCAGTCATGCTTGACCAGGGCGCCCTGGCCTGGTTTTACGAACTCAACAACACCCTGCACGAAGCCCTCGACGATGCCGGCGCGCGACAGCGACTGCGGGAGAACGTCGCCCTGCTGGAACGTCTCGCAACGAGCATCCGAAGTCACGTCGACGAAGAACTCGGCGGCGGCGCATCGCGACCAGCCGATCGGCTGGATCTGTTCGAGTGCGCTGTCTGAGAAATCCTGATACGAAGAAGCAAGGACCGTGCGTGCACCGTAGCGCCACGCCGTCGGGTTCGGTCCCACTTCTGACTTCATGAGTCTCGCCGCGCCGTTGCTGGAAGCCGTTGCAGTAGATCGAATCCTCCCCTGGATCGTTTGACCAGTTGCGCAGGTGGAACACGGCCGGCGGGATGCCGAGAAGCGTATCCAGCGCTTCGACCGTGACCACGTAGCATCCCGGCTCGTCATTGGCTTCGGCAAAAAACTCGACGACACCGTCCAGATCCGACACCGCGTTGATCACGCGGCCCGGGGGATCGGCGCTGCTGGGGGCACTGAGATCAGCGCTGGCGCCGGTCAGCGGTGCCGAGATCACGACCGCAAAGCCGGGTACGCCGTTGCCGTCGCCATCTCGAACAATGGCGATGATCGGCTCACCGAACGGCTGTCCGACCTCGGCCTGCAGCAGGGCGCCGGTGGTCTCGACGCTGATCGCCGCCGCCGGGCCAATGTCGCGACCCTCAAGCTCGACGTTCGAGAACGTCACCGTATCCAGCAGCGAGGCCGTCAGCAGGCCAGTCGGCTCGTTGAACAGACGCAGGCCGATGAACCCGGACGCCGCGACGTCGGCAAGGTAGCCGAAGCGCAGCTCATACAACTCGTCCTCGACCAGTCGCAGTTCGACCAGTTCGGGATCGACGATGGTGCTGGCGGCGATCGGGACACCGCTTGCGGTGAGCGCGGCGCCGATGTTGACGTCGTCGAGCAGGCCCAGGTTGAGCGGCTCGCCGGCATCGATTTCAACGCTGACAATGTAAAAGCGCCCGAATTGGTAGCTGGTCGTCAGCTCCTGCTCGAAATATCCGCCGTTGTTCAGCAGACCGCCGACGTTGATCCCGAGCAGACCGCTGATCGTCGCCGTCTGGCTTCCGGAGTCAACCATCAGGGTCGGTAACGCCAGCAGGCCGGCGACCCCGAGACTGGTTCCGTGCCAGGGACCGCTGCCGATCGGCTGATTGATGATGTCGGCCCCGAGCAATCCGCCGATGCTGCCGTCGTTGTCGGGATCAGAGAAGTCGCCGTTGGGCACCGTGATCGATGCCGCCCATGCCGTGGCCGTGACCAGCAGCGACGCCAGCATCGTCGCGCGCAGGCCTGACCGATGATGTTCGCTACTGCTTCCGATACCTCGGCACTCGATCGAGCCTCCGTGGCCGAATTTATATTTATTACTTTCCATCTCCCTATTCCTCATTTTGATGGGGGAACATCGAGGCATTGGGGGCGATCGGCTCAACTTTGGAACGTCAACAACCGGACCGCCGACCCGGTGTCTCGACGAAAAAACGTTAGCAGTTCACACTGCGAAACAGTGTGCTGAAGATCACATAAATGAAGAAACAAGGAATCAAAAACCTAAAGCCGATTCAGGAACTTCTGAGAACTTGTTGTGAAAAACGGCATGGAAACACGAGCCTCTGCTGAGCCCAGGTTCGCGTTGCAAGTTGAGGTCGCAGGGGCGGCCGGTGGTTTGCCAAGGCACAACCTGCCGTCAGGCCATGCCGCCGTTGACGCCAATGACCTGGCCGTTGACATAGGCGGCCTCGGGCGAGGCCAAAAAGCGCACCACCGCGGCAACCTCGTCCGGTTGACCGGCGCGGCCGGCCGGCACCATCTGCCGGATCGCCTCGATCGGAAACAGCCCCTCGGTCATGCGCCCGGCGATGATGCCAGGCGCGACAACGTTGGCCGTGATACCGCGGCTGCCCATCTCCCGTGCCAGCGACAAGGTGGCTCCGTGCAAGGCCGACTTTGCCGCGGCGTAGTTGCTCTGCCCGCGATTGCCGGTGGTCGCGGCGACCGACGAGATGCTGATGATGCGACCATTCCGTGCCCGCGCCATCGGCAGCAACAGCGGCTTGGTGACATGGAAGAATCCGTGCAGCGAAACGTCGATGACGCGCCGCCATTGCACTTCGCTCATGCCGGCCATCGGGGCGTCGTCATGGATGCCGGCGTTGTTGACCACGGCCTGGATCGGACCGGCACCGAGCAGCGCTTCGATCGCAACCGTTGTCGCCTCGACATCGGTGACGTCGAAACAGACCGGCTCGGCAAGGCCGCCGACGGCAACGATTCCGGCAACCACGTCTTCGGCTTGAGCCAGGCGACTGTTGCCATGCACGATCACCTGCCAACCGTCGGTCGCCAGCGCCCGACAGATCGCTGAACCGAGATCGCCGCTGCCGCCAGTGACCAGGACACGACGGAGGTTGCCGTTCACTGCCGTTCTCCTTCCAGCATCACCATCGCCCGGCCGACAGCGATGGTATCGCCGCGGTGACGAATCTCGAAACCGTACAGCCAGGCGTTGACATCGGCATGCTGCCGTCGAGCTTGAATAGACAGCGCAGCGGACAGATCGTCGATCCGAGCGACCCGCAACTCGACATCGCGCAGCGCGACCAGCAGGCCGGGACGCACCCCAGCACCTGCGTCGAGCGCGATCAGCGCGCCATGCACGGCCATCGCCTGGGCGCCGTACTCGCATAGATACACGGCATGCAGACGGCCATCACGGCGCAATGGATGATCGAGCGCGCGATGCGTATCGCTTTCCGCGACGATGCCGTCGGCGTCGTAGCTGAGCACGCGCTCGATCAGGGCCATCCGCCCACGATGGGGAATCCGTTCGGCCCAGGTGCTGCGATCGATCGTCACCGCCGGTCTCCGGTCGGCACGAACTCGCCGGATTGGCGCGCCATCAGCAAGGCGAGCAGGAACTGGCAGCCGACGCCGACCGCAACGGTGCTGCCGATCGCATGCAGGACCGGGATGCTTGAGCTGGCCAGCAGCCCGAACACCAGGCCAGTCGACAGCGCCGACAGCATCACCGCGTGCAAGGTCCGAGCCTGGTCAGCACCCGGCTCGGCGTGATTGAAGAACAAGGCGTAGTCCAGGCCCAGGCCGCCGGCGAGCATCAAGGCAATCAAGTGAAACAGGCCCAGTTCGACTCCGAACAGGCGCAGCACGGCCACGGTCGCCACCAGGCCCAGCACCACCGGCGGCAGCACGCGCAGCATCCGCCGTGGCCCGAGGACCATCGCCAGCAGCAGACCAAGGGCCAGGGCGGCAATCGCCAGACCCAGCAGCACCCGTTCCCGAAATGCCGAAACCATGGCCTCGGCGGCGAGCTTGAGGTCGAGCAGGCGCAGATCCGGCTGGTCGGCGATTGCCTCGCGCAGTGCGTCCAGATCGGCGATTCCGGACAACTCGACCAAGGCATGGCTGCCTTCTCCGGTTTCGCGCAGCACGGCCTCGGCGCGAGCGGCGCCGGGACTGCCGGCGAACGCCGCGGCGATGCGCTCGGCAGCGCCGACGCCGGTCAGCAGGTACACGTCGTCGACCATGGGCTGGAAGTAGTCGGGATCGAAGCCGGTGATTCGCGCGGCATCGGCCAGGTCGGTACGCAGCGCCTGTGGCGTCGGCAATCGTGCCAGGCGCGCATCCTGCAAGGACTGACTCGGTTGGTAGCGAGAAGGCAGGCCGTGATCGGCGATCGCGCCGGTGCGCACCAGTGCGTCCAGGCGCGGTTGCAGCTGTTCGCTGCGTTCCAGCACGGCCTCGACATCG
>CAZFUH010000301.1:0-5140 GCA_964522235.1 uncultured Rhodanobacteraceae bacterium | reverse complement strand
GCGCCAGCGCACGCAAGGCGATGATCAGCACGCCGCCGAGAACCAGGACGCCGCCGGCAAGCAGGCGCGGCCCGGGCCGGTCGCCCCAGACCAGGACGCCCAGGATCACCGCCAGCACCGGTGCCAGCAGCAGGTACGGCGTCACCGCCGACACACCGTGCCGACGCACCAGCCAAAAATACAGGCCGTGACCGAGGATCGACGCGATCAGAGCCGAGTAGATCGTGCCAGCCCAGGCCAGCGGCGGTGCCTGGGCGATCGCCTCCCGGACATCGCCCTCCAATGCCATCGAAACCACCAGCATCAGCGGCACGCCGATCGCAGCACTCCAGGCCTGCAAACCAAATGCGCCGACGCCTTCCAGATTGCGCATCAGGGTCGAACCGAGAGCCAGAGCCAGCGCTGCAAGCAGGCAAAACGCCAATGCCAGCGGCTGCTCGGCCACCTGCGGATCCAGCCCCATCACCAGGACCCCGGTGAACGACAGCGAGATGGCCAGGCTCGAACGCCAGCCGATGCGTTCGCCGAGCAGCCAGACCGACAACAATACGCTCATCGGGACATAGCTTTGCAGCGCGATCGCGACCGTGCTCAGGTCGCCAGCGGCGCGCAGGGCCCAGAAATTCAGGCCAAAATGCAGCGAACCATTCAACACGGCGACCGCAACCAGCCTGGGCCACTGTCCGGCCGCAGGCCGCTTCAGAAACGGGAACAGCACCAGCAGCACGATCGCCAGGCGCAGCGCGGTGAAAGCAAACGGCGGCAGCGACAGCAGGGCGGTCGCCGAGGCCAGGAAATTGCCCGCCCAGGCCAGACAGACCAGCAGGATCAGCACGAGGTGGGAGGCGGGCATGTCCGGCAAGTGTAGCGTTGCACCGCAACATCCGCGGCCGCTGATGCGGCCATACGCCCGGGAACCCGGCCAGGTTGTCCAGCGCTCGACCGAGATCGGCACCGCGATACCGGGTCAATACCGTCAAGTGCCCACGGCGGACGGACGATCGGCTACCTTGTCGCGATGATCCTGCGCGTCCTGACCCTGGCCCTGCTGGCGTATGCCGGCTTCTGCGCGTTGCTGTTCTTCCAGCAGCGCGGTCTGATCTACTACCCGCAGTACACCGGTGTTGCGCCCGAGCTGACCAACCTGGAGCTGCGCCGCGACGGTGTGACGCTGCGCGGCTGGCAGCACCAGAGCCAGCGTCGGCATGCGCTGTTGTACTTCGGGGGCAATGGCGAGCGGGTCGAATATGCAGCCGCCGAGCTGGCCGAGCGCCTGTCCGACCACGCCGTGTATGCGCTCGCCTACCGGGGCTATGGCGCCAGCGAAGGGCGACCGAGCGAGGGCGCGATGGTTGGCGATGCGCTGGCCTTGTACGACTACGTTCGCCAGCGGCATGGTGACGGCAGCATTGCCGTGCTCGGACGCAGCCTCGGCGGCGGTGTCGGCGCCCAGGTCGCCGCGGGTCGCACGGTCGCGGCGCTGGTTCTGGTGACGCCCTTCGACAGTCTGGTCGAGCTTGCGCAATCGATGTATCCGTTCGTGCCGGTGCGCTGGCTGTTGCGCGATCGTTACGAGTCAATCCGGCATCTCGCCGCCTACCCGGGAGCGATCCTGGTCGTGCGTGCCGGTCGCGACGAGGTCATCCCGCCGGCCGCGACCGACCGCCTGCTGGCCGGTCTGCCGGCGAGCACGCGCGTGCTCGATCTGGCCGACGCCGGCCACAATGATCTCGATGCCGATCGTCGATACCTTGATACCGTAGTCGAGTTCCTCGGCGCCGATCCGGCAATCGCGGAGCCCGAGAGCAAGGATCAGTAGGGCACGCGCAGCTTGCGCATCAGTTTGCCCATCAACCAGGCCGGGCCGACCAGCAGATAGAACACATCCTGGAAGAACGAGGGCTTGCGGCCTTCGACCAGGTGGCCAATGAACTGACCGATCCACGCGGCAACGAACACGACGATCGCCAGAAACAACAGGCCGCGGGTACCCAGGTAGCGGAACAGCAGCTCGGTGACGAAGGCCAGCACCAGAAAGACCAGGGCCATCGCCAGACCCAGTCGTCGCGATTGCCGGTAGTACCAAAGAAACGCGGCGAACATCGCCAACGCCGCCCACAAGCCGGGCCGGCCGATGGCGGACGGAACCGGAATCGTCCACAGCGCCGCAATGACACTCCACAGGATCGCCGGTACGCAGATCCAGTGGATCGCCTTGTTGGTCGGATCGCGATGGTCGGCGCCGTAGTGGGCGAAGTAGCGATCGATGCTGCGCGGTTCGGTCGGTTCCAGATCCATGCAAGTAGCCTCGTCCTGCGGAAAGCCGGCCGAGCTGCCGGCGGCCGGAGATCGGTCAAGCATACGGCCTGCTGCGCCGAGGTCATGCCGCGGCGCAGCGCAAGCGGTCTCAGTCGGCACCGTCGGGCAACACCAGAGCGGCGTCCTGCGGCCGGCACAGCCAGCCCAGGCCCTCGATCGCCGGGCTGAGCCGGTGGATCGTGTACTCGCCGGCCGGCCAGTCCGGGTCGAGCGGTTCGTAGCGCGCCGTGCCTTCGCTACAGGAATGGAAGCTCAGATCAAGGTGGCCCCACGGCGTGCGCTCGACCAGGTCCGGGTTGTCGGTCGACGCGAAGCGGCCGCCCTCGCTGCGAATCAGGTCGACCCGGATCACGCCGGCCTGCTGTGGCTCCATCTCGGCCAGTCCCGACAGCCAGACCTGGCGGCCGCTGCCATCCGGCTCGTAGGTGTACCAATAGACCAACAGGCGCGGCGGACCGGCGCCTTCATGCGGTTCGACCAGCTCAAAGTTGAAGCCCTCGCCGGCATGCTCAGGGCTGTACCAGGAGCCGGTCGGAGCGAAGCGCGAAGCGTCGCTACGGGTGATCGTCAGTCGACCGAGCTTGTAGCCGGGACGGGAGAAGTCGGCATGGACGGGATCGTAGAACAGCGCCGGGTGCACGCCCTCCGAGGCCAGGGTGCCGCCGAGCACGCGCTGTGGCGCACTATCCGGGTTGCGCTGCGAGCCGTTCAGGCCCGGGTGCCGTTGCACCAGGCCCTCGCCCTGTTCGCAGGCGGGGCCCGCGGTCGGTGGATCGAGGTGCCAGTCCAGCCATTGCAGGCTGGCTTCCTGGTTCGCGCACAGGCCGGCATCGAGCACCTGGGAACCGAAGACGTCCAGGTAGTGCGGGCCAACGAAGCGGCCGTCGGCGTCGAACAGCTGGATCTCGTACGGATCCTCGTTGCCGGCGAAAGCGTCGTCACTGGGTTGTATCCGTACCACGTAGGACAGAAAGCGGTGCTGCCGCGGATCCAGCGTGACCGTTGCCTGGCGATAGCGAGACCAGAACGGCGGCGGCGGGCTGAAATCGGCTTCACCGTGCGGATAGCTGCGCATGCCGACCCATTGCACGGGGTCGAACTGCGGTAGCAATTCGCCGATCAAGCCGCCCAGCTCCTGCGCCGTCGTCATCCGCGACAGAACATCGGCCAACAGCGCCGGGGCCGGCCGGTCATGATCGAAGAAGTCGATTTCGCCGTTGTGGAACGCAAACAGAAACAACGGCGTGTGCACGGCATCGTCGGGCAGGGTTTCGATCCAGCGCAGCTGCAGTTGCACGCTGTCGACCGAAGCTTGAGCAATCGCGGCCGTTGAGCCGAGCGCCAGGCCGGCGGCTGCCAGCAGCCGAGACGTTGCCGAAGCGATACATGGGGAGGAATGCATCATCGTCGGTACTCCTTTTCCAGTTGTTGTTTCCGGCTCGAGCCGGTTGTTCATGGCCGGCAACGCCAGGCCAAGCCTTCGATCGCCGGGCTCAGGCGATGAATCTGGAACTCGCCGGCTGCGACGCCAACATCGTCCGGGCGGTAACGCACGCTGCCGTGGTTGCAGCCGAGATTGACGATCTCCAGCTCGCCCCAGCGTCGACGCTGAACGGTCGCCGGATTGTCGGTCGATGCGAAGCGGCCGCCGTCGGTGATCACCAGTTCGACCACGGCGGACTGGTCGGAGCCGAATTCGCCCAGACCGGCGAGCCAGACCTGACGGCCGCCGCCGCTGGCGTCATAGGTAAACCAGTGCACGAGAATGCGCATCGGGCCGCCGGGCGCATGCGGCTCCAGCAGCTCGAGATTGAAGCCCTCGCCGGCGCGCTCAGGGCTGTACCACGAGCCGCTGGCCTCGCCGGAAAAACCCCCGGCCCGAGTCACGACCAGGCGGCCAAAGCGGAAGCCGGGCCGGCTGAAGTCGGCCCCGACCGGATCGAATCTCAGGACGCCGAACGGAAAGCCCGGATGCTCGACGGACGTTCCAAGCACACCCGGATCGGCATCGGGATTGCGCAACGAACCGTTCAAGCCCGGATGCTGACGAACCGCGCCTTCGCTGGCGCGGCAACTGCCCGGCCGCGGCCATTGCGGCGCCTCATGCAGCCAGAACAGGCGTTGCTCATCGTTGTAGCAGACGCCGGCATCCATGACCTGGTTGCCGAACAGATCGATGTACAGCGGTCCCTTGAAGCGGCCGTCGGCATCGAAGAGTTCGATGCGCATTGGATCGTCATTGCCGACGAAGGCGTCGTCGCTGGGATGCACGCTGCCGAACCAGGACAGAAAGCGGTGCTGCCGCGGATCCAGCTCGACCCGCACATGCTCATGGTGCGGCCAGGAATCGTCGGGCGGACTTGGCGCAAGCCAGGGCGCGCTTCGGAAGCCGTCGACGATTGCATTCGGAAAACGTTCGCGCAGCGACTCGACCAACTGGTCCAGGCGCACGCTGCTGGTGCCGCCATGAACGTGCTCGATCAGAATGTCAGATGCCGGCTTTCCGAAGTCGTAGAGCACGACGTCGCCGGCGTGAAAGATCGTGACCAGGCCGGGCAGCAGCACCGAGTCGTCCGGTCGGGTGTCGAGCCAGTGCACGCTCAGCGCGACCGGTCCGGTCTCGTCCGCCGGCGCCGCGTTCGGCGCAGCGGCCAGGCTAGCCAGCAGCATCATGATCAGCAGCGATCGGCGCATACGGAAGCCTCCTGAGCGCGGGCGGAGATGTGCGCGGGGCTCGCGCGCCAATGTGGTCGCCGCCTGTGGTTCGATCGGCCACGGCGAGCGCGCGCGGCAACGTACAGAACCGTACAACGAATACCCT
>CAZFUH010000300.1:0-5188 GCA_964522235.1 uncultured Rhodanobacteraceae bacterium | reverse complement strand
CGGCGCCGGGTCCGGGCCGTCGCCGGTCAGGGCCGGCAGGTCCAGTTCAAGGTCGAAGTCGATGCTGGCGGGCGATAGCGCGTCGTTCATGGCAGCCCCATGTGCTTGGATCGGAGTCACGCCATCAAAGGGCGATGGCGGTCGAGGTGTGGTCCCCGCTGATCGCTTGGCCGTGTCGCCGCGCTGCGGCGCCAGCGGCGGAATTGCCAGGCTTGGCCGGGTTGCCACCCGCCGAAGCGTCCTCGATCGGGCGCTGGGAAACCTTCCGAAAACCTGCCGTTGATCCGATCCCGGATGCTGCCGAGGCCAGCCGAGCAGAAATCCTTGATCGATCCGACGTTTACCAGAATGCAAGACGCCCGGCGGAGCCGGGCGTCATTGGCTGCAACCGTACGCGGCTGCTAGAACTTGTACTCGAATCCAGCACCGATCATGTCGGTGTCCATGAATTCAGCATTGAAGCGATCGACGTTGACGCTCAAGCCGATATGCGGGGTGATCTGGTAGCCGGCGAAGACGCCTGCGTACAGGTCGGTGCCATCTCGGCTCGATGAGCCCATCCCTGCGTCCCAATGAAACAGTCCGCCGCGGCCACCGAGAAAGAATCCGGTGCCATTGCCGCGATCGAACAGTGCCCGTCCCTTGACGCCGGCATAGAAGCCGTCAAGTTCGAGTCTGCCGCCGCCATACCTGCGATCATGCAGCTTCGCCCAGCCGCCTTCCACGGCGAAATGCTTGTTGAACCAGTAACCGCCGCCGAAAGTAAACCCTGTGTCCTTGCGAGCAGGAGGAACATCACGAAGGTCGCTCTGTCCGACCCGGCCGTCAATGAAGAAGCCCCGATCTTGCGCCTGCGCTTGCTGCGCGGGCAGTCCGATCAGGGCTGTGAGGGCGAGGGTGGTTGAGGCAGTAAGAGAACTCAATTTCATTTCGATCAACCTCTTTGGAGGGAAGTGCATACGCCCGGTTCCGTCCGGGCGTGGCGCACATTGATCGATCGATCATGGCTGGCTTATGAACGGCTGTTACGTACGACTGTTTTCGTTCAGCTCCTGGTTGGCTGATGGATTTGGCACGTGCCGTGCGTTAACAGGTACGCGAAATATCGTCAGGCCGCCTTGCGTCGCGCCAGCCGCAGCCAGGTATCGACGACCGTGTCCGGGTTCAGCGATACCGACTCGATGCCCTGGTCCATCAGCCAGTCGGCGAGATCGGGATGATCAGATGGACCCTGACCACAGATGCCGATGTATTTGCCGCGCTTGCGGCAGGCGCTGATCGCCATCGACAGCAGTTTCTTGACTGCTGCATCGCGCTCGTCGAACAGGTGGGCAATGATGCCGGAGTCGCGATCCAGGCCCAGGGTCAGCTGGGTCAGGTCGTTGGAGCCGATCGAGAAGCCGTCGAACAACTCGAGGAAATCCTCGGCGAGCAGGGCATTGGACGGTAGTTCGCACATCATGATGATCTTCAGGCCGTTCTCGCCGCGCTTGAGGCCGTTGCCAGCCAGCGTGTCGATGACCTGGCGGGCTTCACCGACCGTGCGCACGAACGGAATCATGATCCAGCAGTTGTCCAGACCCATGTCCTCGCGCACGCGCTTCACCGCCCGGCATTCGAGTTCGAAACAGTCGCGAAAGCTGGCGTCGACATAGCGGCTGGCACCGCGGAAGCCGATCATCGGGTTTTCCTCGTGCGGCTCGTAGCGCGCGCCGCCGACCAGGTTCGCGTATTCGTTCGACTTGAAGTCGGACAGGCGCACGATCACCGGGTACGGTGCGAACGCCGCGGTCAGAGTCGCGATACCTTCCTTCAGGCGATCGACATAGAACTCGATCGGGTCGTCGTAGGCGGCCATGCGCTCGCAGATCTGCGCCTGGACCTCGGCATCCTGCTGCTCGAATTCGAGCAGGGCGCGGGGATGCACGCCGATCTGGCGTTCGATGATGAACTCCAGCCTCGCCAGGCCGATGCCGCGGTGCGGAAGCATCGCGAAGTCGAAGGCACGCTCGGGATTGCCGACGTTCATCATGATCTTCAGCGGCGCCTCCGGCATCTGGTCGACCTCGGCCTCGATGCGCTGGAACGGAATGATGCCTTCGTAGATCAGGCCAGTGTCGCCTTCGGCGCAGGAGACGGTGACTTCGGCACCGTCGGCGATCTTGTCGGTGGCATCCGCGCAGCCGACCACGGCCGGAATGCCCAGTTCACGGGCGATGATCGCAGCATGGCAGGTGCGTCCGCCGCGGTTGGTGACGATCGCCGCCGCGCGCTTCATGATCGGTTCCCAGTCCGGATCGGTCATGTCGGTGACCAGGACATCGCCGGCCTGAACCCGGTTCATTTCGGCGATCGATTTCACCACCCGGGCCGAACCCTGACCGATGCGCTGGCCGATGGAGCGGCCCTCGCACAGGATCGCCGCAGCGCCATCGAGTTGATAGCGTTCGATCGTGGTCGCGCGCACGCGCGACTTTACCGTCTCCGGGCGCGCCTGGACGATGTAGATCTGGCCGGTGATTCCATCCTTCGCCCACTCCACGTCCATCGGCCGGCCGTAGTGACGCTCGATGATCAGCGCCTGCCGGGCCAGCGCCTGAACTTCCTCGTCATTCAGACAGAACCGCGCCGCCTGCTCGGCCGGCACCGGCCCGGTACGGACGCGCTCAGCGCCGCCTGGTTCGGCATAGGTCATGCGCAACAGCTTGGAACCCAGGGTTCGGCGCAGGATCGCCGGCTTGCCCGCGTCCAGGGTCGGCTTGTAGACATAGAACTCGTCCGGGTTCACCGCGCCCTGGACCACCATCTCGCCCAGGCCATAGCTGCCGGTGATGAAGATGACATCGCGGAATCCCGATTCGGTGTCAAGCGTGAACAGGACGCCGGAACTGGCCAGGTCCGAACGCACCATCTGCTGGATACCCGCCGACAGGAACACCTCTTCATGCTTGAATCCGTGATGGACGCGGTAGGCGATCGCGCGATCGTTGTACAGCGAGGCGAAAACTTCCTTGACCTTGGCCACCACGGCATCGGCGCCCTGAATGTTCAGGAACGTCTCCTGCTGGCCGGCGAACGATGCGTCGGGCAGATCTTCGGCCGTGGCCGAGGAGCGCACCGCGACCGCCAGATCGGGACTGCCGGCTCGCTCGCACATTTGCCCGTAGGCGGCGCGGATCGCCGCGTCCAATTCCTCAGGCAATGGCGACTCGACAACCCAGGCGCGGATGTCCTTACCGACCTGCATCAGGGTGTCGACATCGTCGACATTCAGTCCGACCAGACGCTCGGCAATGCGCTGTTCCAGTTTCGAGTCGGCCAGAAAGCGCTGGAACGCCGTCGATGTGGTGGCAAAACCGCCCGGCACCGAAACGCCGGCGTCGGCAAGATGACCGATCATTTCGCCCAACGAGGCGTTCTTGCCGCCGACCTGGGCCAGGTCGGACAGACGAAGTTGATCCAGCCAGAGAATCAGCTCGGACAAGGGGGTTCTCCTGGGCAGAAAATAGACAGTGGGTCCGGATTCGCGACCGCCAGCCCGTAATGATGACGGTGCCGGGCGTTTCGGGGCAAGGCTGGGCGCTGGGATCGCTACACTGAGCGGCCACTTGCCAGCCTGGATCCCTCACTCAATGCGCCGCATCGTCTTCTTTGTCTCCGACGGCACCGGCATCACCGCCGAAACCATTGGCAACACGATGTTGACCCAGTTCGAGCGGGTCGAATTCGACACCTACCGGCTGCCGTTCATCGATTCCCCGGAACAGGTCCAGCTGGCCAAGGCCAAGATCACGGCACTGGCGGAAAAGACTGGGCTGCGCCCGATCGTCATCAGCTCGATCGTCGATCCTGAGGTCAAGACGGCACTGGGCAAGATCGATTGCATGATGCTCGACGTATTCGCGCCGTTCATCGAACCGCTGGAGCAGGAGCTGGGTACCCAACGTTCACTGCACGTCGGTCGCGCCCATGGCATGGCCAACTTTCAGGAATACGAGGCTCGCATCAACGCGACCAATTATGCGCTGAGCCACGACGACGGCATCGACGTCAACTACGAGGATGCCGAGGTGATTCTGGTCGGCGTCTCGCGTTCCGGCAAGACCCCGACCTGCCTGTACCTGGCTCTGCACTATGGCATCCGCGCCGCGAACTATCCGTTGACGCCGGACGATCTGGATCTGCAGGAATTGCCCAAGCGACTGGTGCCCTACCGCAAGCGCCTGTTCGGTCTCACCATCGACCCCGAGCGTCTGGCCCAGGTTCGCGAGACGCGCCGGCCCGGCAGCCGGTACGCGCGCCTGGAGCAATGCCGCAGCGAGGTTCACGCCGCCGAAAAACTGCTGCGTATCGAGCAGTTGCCGTACGTCAGCACGACGCATTCATCGATCGAGGAGATCGCAAGCAAGATCCTGAGCACCTTGGGGATCAACCGCCATATGTTCTGAACGGCGTCACGCTGGTGCGGCGGAAAACAGGCAAGCCCAGCGGGTGGTCGATCATCGGCGACGGCCCGGAGCAGACGGCCGCGCCGTCTTTACCCGGCGACCCCAATCTGCGTATGCTCGGACGCAATGAGCCAGACCAGCATCGCCCACCACCGGCTTCTGCCCGGCCGCTTCGTTCAGCTGATGGACTTGTACGAGGACAACTATGCGCGCCTGGACCGGCTGTTTTCGCCGGTGACCCTGGTGCCCGACAGTTACCGGTCTTCGGTTGGCGACGGTTTCGATGTTCTGTTGGAAATCGTCGAGCGGCATGCCTACACGACCGAACTGCGTCTGAGCTACGACCTGGTCGATCCCCACACCGGGTTGAACACGCCTTCGGCGATGCTGCGAATCTATGCCGATGCGCGTCTGGCCGAGGCCACGCATTGCCTGCCGGGCCGTCAGCTGATCGACGTGCTCGGGCCGTTTCCCAGCGTGCGGGCGATGTCCGACCATCGCCTGCGCATGAACAGCTTTCTCAGCCGATGGCTCGACTACCTGCGCGACCATGGACACGGTCGACACAGCCTGACCATAGCTGACAACACACCGGAAGAATCAGCAGCAAATTGCTGATTTTTATTGATTGGTGCAGTGCACTGACATGGATGGGCAGGGCAGGGCAAGGCAATAATCCTGTTGACGATCGGGTCGAGGCGCGGCTATGCTTCGCGTCCCTTGTGTGGGGCCATAGCTCA
>CAZFUH010000299.1:2704-5189 GCA_964522235.1 uncultured Rhodanobacteraceae bacterium | reverse complement strand
TGCCATGGGCCATGCCGCGGACACCGTCGGCCAGCAGGTGTGCGTGAACGGCGTCGCCGAGCAGTTCATTCGCGAGCAGTTGTCAGCGCAGCGGTGAGCGCCGTGGAAGAACGTTCGGGGACAACGCAGATCTGGTGGTTCGAGGTGCTGCTGGTGGCCGAGGCGGTGGTCTTGATCATGCTCAGCGAGCGCCGTTGCTGTTCGCGGCCTGGCAGTGGCAGGTGCTGCTGCAACGCCAGCTTGCCGGTGCCGGCACCGGCAGCGATCCCGCCGTCGCCTATGTCGTTGCGCTGTTCTTCGTCGCCTGTTTCTATCTGCCGTGTCGAGCCGTGCTGCACGATGGCCGCCGGCTGGCGCTGAGTCTGCCGATGCTCGCGCTGACGGCGCTGGCGTTGTCCGGGATCGGCTTTTTCGGTCGTTGAAGGCGCTGCCGGGACACCGCTTCGTCCCAGCTGCGGGAAGCTCGCTGCAGCGAGCCCGCCGCGCCAAAGCGGATGGATCGGTGGCCACAGCAGGAGCGGCGCGAGCCATCCGGGTTTGCATCTGCGCTACGGCGGGCGTTCGGGATTGGCCCGCGACGTGCTTGAGATTCTGCGCTCACCCTCACTTCGGATACCGCCATGTCTCTGCCGCGTCTGACCCTCCTCGTGCTGCTCGGCTTCGCGTCGCCGCTCGCAGGCCAACAGAACCTGATCGTCAACGGCGACTTCGACCAGGATCTGGCGCACTGGCAGGTCATGGCCAGCCCGGCACCGGAATGGCAGGCCGAAGATGCGCTTGGCGCTCCGGACTCCGGTTCGGTGTTGACCTATCGTGACGCTGACATCGGCGGCGGCGTGCAGCTCACCCTGGGTCAGTGCGTCAACTTCGAGCCGGGCCTGCGCTACTACTTCGGCGCCTTGGCGCGCAAGCCGCCTGGCCAGTCAATCGGCATCACCGGCAGGATCATGGTCCAGATCTACGGCGGTCCCGACTGCACCCTGGGCAATCCCGTGACCCACTCCGGCAGTCAGGCGAATTCGCCGGACTGGACCTTGACCTCGGTCTTCCACCCGGTCGCGATCCCAGGCCAGCACGCGTCGGCCTGGGTCAGCCTGGGCATCGCCAGCATCACGTCCGATCCGCTGCGGACGTTCGAATTCGACGCCGTGTTTGCGCACAGCGACCGCATCCATCGCGGCAACTTCGAAGCAGTCGAGTTGTAGGCGTCAGGTCGCCAGGAAGGCCTGGTAGTCCTCGATCGTGTCCTCGATCGCAGCCTCGTACAGGCGCTGGCCGGCCTCGATGCTGGCCAGCGACGGCGCCGAACCGATGCGGCCGTCCGGAAACTGGCGCCGATAGTCGGCGGCATCACGGATCGTGCCATTCGCCGCCACTTCCGGGTCGAGCTGCATTGGTTGCGCACGTTCGGGGTAGGCATGCCAGGTCAGCGAGATCTCCGACGGTGTCGCATGACTGCCCTCACGAGCACCGAACAACTGGTTCGACAACGCCTGCACGCGCCGCCCCAGGTACCAGTTCGCGAGTTTCATTCGCAGTGGACTGCCTGGACCGCCGCCGAGGCTGGTTTCGGACCAGACTTCGGCGAATGCCGCCTGCACGGTTGCGACATTGCCGCCATGGCCATTGAACACGTAGATGTGGGTGAAGCCATGCCGAGCCATCGACGTGATGGTATCGCGCAGGACCGCGATCAGGGTGCTGGGACGCAGCGTCAGCGAGCCGGGAAAGGCGAGATGATGCTGGGCCATACCGATCGCCTGGGTCGGTGCGACCAGGGCATCGATGCGTTCGCCAACACCGAAGGCGATGTGCTCGGGACAGATGGCATCGGTGCCGACCAGGCCATTGGGCCCATGTTGCTCGGTCGAGCCGATCGGCAGGATCAGGCCGGTCGATCGACCCAGGTAGGCCTCGACTTCGGGCCAGGTGGAAAGCTGCAAACGCATCAGAACAACTCCAGTATCTGACAGGCACCTCCCGGAACCGGGAAGGCAGGCGTACCGATTGCGGGAAGGGGGTTGGGCGAGGGGTCGCATCGTGCCCATTGCCGCTGTCCGCTTCACCGCTTCGCGGTGGAAACGACCGGTGCCGGGCACGGCTGGCAGGGTCATGACAGCTGGCACGCGCCCTGCTTACGATACGCCATGATCCCGGATCGCGAAAGCCGCAGCACACCGTCTTCACCAGCGTCATCGCCACTCGCGCCCAACTGCCCGGCGCGCTTCGCGGCTCCGGCGATCGCCACCGCGTTGCTGACGCTCATGGTTGCCGCGTCTGCCGGCGCGGTGGATCTGCGCAACGAGGACGATCGCAGCTACGAGGTCCGGATCGAGGACGGCGCCGTCACCATCCATACCGGCATCAGCGGCAACAGCACGCGCATCGATCTGACCCGAGCCGCCACCGTGATCGTCGTCGGCGCAGGCAGCTTTCGCGCCGAAGGTCTGCGTGAGGTGCGCATCCGCGACGGGCTGCTGCATTT
>CAZFUH010000299.1:0-2604 GCA_964522235.1 uncultured Rhodanobacteraceae bacterium | reverse complement strand
AGCTGCGCGACTCGCAACGGGCCTGGCTGCGCTTTCGCGACGCCGAACACGAGGCCTTGGTCGGCTTGTACGAAAATACCGAAGGCAGCCTGTTCCGGCCGATGCAGGCGCTCGATCGCCTGCGCCAGGTCAAGCATCGCGCCGAGCAGCTGGACGGCTGGCTCGATACCTGGCGCCTGCGCAACCAGTAGCAGGGGCGCCAAAGTGCGCGCTGCGCGGACACGGCTCGGCGCCTGGCATCGTTCGCGGGCGCGCTCCGAGCACCACTGCTGTTGACGTCGTCCTACGCGGTGCGTGCGCCTGCGGCATAATCGCCGCTCGCTTTCAGGCGCCCGCTCCGATGCTGACCCGCGACCAATTCGATGCCCTTGCCGCGCAGGGCTACAACCGCATCCCGCTCGTGCGCGAGGTTCATGCCGATCTCGATACGCCGCTGTCGGTGTATTTGAAGCTTGCCGACGGTCCCTATACCTATCTGTTCGAATCGGTCGAAGGCGGCGAGACCTGGGGTCGCTACTCGATCATCGGGCTGCCGGCGATGCGCACCTACAGCGTGCGTGGCCATACCTGGTGCGCACGCGAACTCGGCGTCGTCGTCGACGAGCGCGAGGTCGAGGATCCGCTGGCCGAGATCGCCCGGCTCCAGGCCGACTACAAGGTGCCGAAGCTGGATGGCCTGCCCGGCTTCACCGGCGGCCTGGTCGGCTACTTCGGTTTCGAAACCATCCGCTACATCGAACCGCGTCTGGCGGCGAGTGACAAGCCGGATACACTCGGCACGCCCGACATTCTGCTGATGGAGTCCGGCGCTCTGGCCGTGTTCGACAATCTGCGCGGCACGCTGTCGCTGATCGTGCACGCCAATCCGGACGGCCGGCACGCCTATGAACGTGCCGGGCGGCGTCTGGATCAGCTGGTGCATCGGTTGCGCGGCGGTGGCCCAAGCTACCCGGAAGTGCTCGATCCGACCGTGATCGACGAGGCGCATTTCGTTTCCGGCTTCAGCCGTGACGGCTTCGAAGCGGCGGTGCGCAAGTCCAAGGAGTATATCCTCGCCGGTGACATCTTCCAGGTCGTGCTCAGCCAGCGCCTGAGCGTGCCCTTTCGCGCCCGCCCGATGGATGTCTATCGTGCCTTGCGGGCGATGAACCCGTCGCCCTACATGTACTTTCTCGATCTCGACGGCACCCATGTCGTCGGTTCGTCGCCGGAAATCCTGGTGCGCCTGAGTGGCGATACGATCACTCTGCGACCGATCGCCGGCACCCGGCCGCGCGGCGCGACGCCGGAGACGGACCAGGATCTCGCCGATGAACTGCTCGCCGACCCGAAAGAGATTGCCGAGCACGTAATGCTGATGGATCTGGGCCGCAATGATGTCGGCCGGGTTGCCCAGGCCGGCAGTGTCGTCGTGCCCGAGCGCATGGTGATCGAGCGCTACAGCCACGTCATGCATATCGTCAGCCAGGTACAAGGCCGATTGCAGCCGGGACTGTCGGCGATCGATGTGCTGCGCGCGAGCTTTCCGGCCGGCACCGTATCCGGCGCACCGAAGGTGCGGGCGCTGGAAATCATCGACGAACTTGAGCCGGTCCGGCGCAATGTATATGCCGGCGCGGTCGGCTATCTGGGCTGGCACGGAGATGCCGATCTCGCGATCGCGATCCGCACGGCGGTGATCCAGGATGGTCAACTGCACGTCCAGGCCGGCGCCGGCATCGTCGCCGACTCCGATCCGGCCAGGGAATGGGAGGAGACCATGAGCAAGGGCCGGGCGCTGTTCCGCGCCGTCGCCCAGGCTGCGAGCGGCCTGTAGCCGCGAATGGGCGCAACCCCGATTCGCGTCGACCGTGCCGGAGCCCCGACCCGGAGCGTCATCCCGGTCGCGCCTTTGCCGCGATCCGGGATGACCTTGCAATGCCGGCACGGCGTGGTCTTCACATGAGCCGAGCCAGGCGCGGGGAGTCGTTTCGCTAGCAGTTCGGTGCGTGCGCCCAGAACAGCGGGCCGTCGGCGCAGCGACCGCTGCGCACGCCATAGGACTGGCCCTTGACTACGCGCAGCTGGACCGACGAATCGTCGTGGCAATTGTGGTTGAACCAGAGATTCCAGATCGGTGCCGTCGAGTCGCCAGCGACGCTGTACGCGGTGTTGCAGGTGCCGTCGCCGCCGTGCTTGGGCGGCGTGCGATAGGCGCTCGTGCGCGGGCCGGTATAGGTGCATTTGCGCGACATGCCCGAGCCGCCGGGACAGGCGCCATGGTTGCAGTAGTTGATGGTACTGCTGCTGGAAACGACGTTGGAGGTGGTGCTGGTATAGAAATAGCGCAATACGCGCGTGGCCGAATGCTCGGCGATCACCACCAGGCTCTTGCGGTGCACCTGAAGATTGGTCCGATAGCGTCCGGTGGACTTTGCCTGCGCATCCGGCGGCAGATCGAGCTCCGAGATCGGCAGCAGTTGCTCCGACAGCGAACGGGCCAGGCGATACATGACAGCGAGTTCCAGGTCATTGCCGAAACTTACGCCACGCGAGTTGCGACCGACCACGCTCATGCCATTGAGCGCCATCGCCGCACGTCCGGCCTCGGTGGCCAGTTCGTCG
>CAZFUH010000298.1:0-5209 GCA_964522235.1 uncultured Rhodanobacteraceae bacterium | reverse complement strand
ACGACGAGCAACGCCGGATCGGGGCCGAAGACCAAGCGAGAATGGTGCGAAACTTTCGGCTAGAGCGGCAAGGCCACTCGTGCGATACAACCGTTGCGATCTCGCCGGTTGCGCAGGGTCAGTTCGCCGCCATGTGCCTCGACAATCTGCTGGGCCAACACCAGGCCGATGCCGGATCCTCCGGGTTTGGTCGTGAAGAACGGCACGAACAGGTTTTCGGTGCCGGACAGGCCCGGTCCTTCATCCGCGATTTCGATCAGGACCTGGGTCGTCTCGCGCAGACAACTTAGAATGACACCGCCACCCTGAGCGGCCGAAGCCTCAGCTGCGTTCCTGACCAGGTTGATCAAGGCTTGTTCAAGCTGGTCTGGATCGGCTTGCACACTCGCTTCGGCGATCGCGCCCAGATGTACCGGCACCCGGGACTCCAACACGCGGACCCGGCCGAGCAGATCGACCAGATCAACCTCACGCTTGCGTGGCAACGGCAACTTCGCCAGCGCGGTATAGCCGGCCATGAATCGAGCCAGGGCATCGGCGCGCTCGGCGATCACATTCAAGGCGCCGACGGCATCCTCCCGCCAGTCCTGCGGCGGAGGCTCGCGAGCCACCAAATCAGCCAAGGTCGACGCCATCGACTTGATCGGTGCCAACGAGTTGTTGAGCTCGTGACCGAGCACCCGGATCAGACGCTGCCAGGCCTGCCGCTCTTGTTCACGTAGCGCTCTGGACAGATCGGTGATCGCGAGCAGATCGTTGCGCAGGCCGCCTTCACGAAAGCTCGCGCGGCGAACGTCGAAGGCGCCAGCACCGCCGGGGAACGCGCGCTTGAGGGTACGCGCCGAATCGATCTCAAGGCAATCGTCCAGTCCCAGAGCCTGCGCACTCAGACCTTGCGCCTGCGTCGCCTTGCGGTCGATCAGGCGCTCGCCGGCAGGATTGATCAGACGCAATCGGCGCTGGCTGTCAAACGCGAAGATCGCAATGTCCACCGCTCCCATGATCTTGGTCAGCAAAGCCAGGGTCTCCTCGACCCGCAGACGCTGCTGATGCAAGGTCTCGCTGAGAGCGTTGACCTCCCAAACCACCTCGCCAATGGCATCACCGCGCCGGGCACGGGTGCCGCGCAAACTGAAGTCGCCTTCGCGCAGGGCCTCCAAAAGGTTGCTTAGTGTATACAACGGAAACACTACCTGTCTGCGCAAGTAGGCCGCAAGGATCAGGGTCAACACCAGCAACGGAAGAAACACCGACAACCAGAGCGCGGCTTCGGCATCATTCCACCACAGCAACAGGGCAAACCCGGCCTGCGCCGGCGCAGCGACCAGCACGGCCAGCAGCAATACCCAGGATTCGTGGTTCAGACCGCGCGCGGACGACAGCTTCCGGGCAGCCGATGTCGGTAGCGCCATGCGTGCACTTTAGCGCGCTTCTGTCCTGCTGACCGATTGCGAAGGCTCCGCGTGACCGATGCGCAAGTTCGCCCTCCATCTGAGCTGCAGCAAAGCAGGACGGACCGAGTCAGACCGACAAACTGTGACGACGGCCCAGTAGCCACAGGCCAAGGGCCAGCAGGATCAACATCCACGGGCTGTTGCCCGGCACGGGCTCCGGCGGCAATGGCGGCGGACCGAGCACCTCGACCTCAGCATCGGCCTGACACGGCGGCGGTGCGCCGCTCGGCGCGCATACCGCGATGCCGTCGGGCGATACGGCGACCAGGTTGACGATCGGACTGGGCGGGTCCGCTGCGAGCACTGCCTGCACCGTGAACACCAGCTGCGCTGCGATCGGGAAACTCGGCACCAGCTCATCAATGGCGCCACTGCCATTGGCGTTCGGACACAAGGCACCGGCACAGGTCCAGCTGAAGCTGGCGATGCCGGGCGGCAGCGGATCGATGATCTGGACGTCGGTCAACGGCAAGTCGCCGACGTTGACGACGGTGATCGTGTAGACCACGGTCTGACCGGGCCGTGCCTGCGTCGGACTGACCGACTTGCTGACCTGCAGGGCCGGTTGGCCCGGCAACAGCACCAGCGATGCACCGGTGGCGGTGACCGCACCGGCGATCAGCGCGTTGGCGCTGGCCTCGACCAGGTTGACGACCTGGCCGGCGACACCATCGGCCGGCTGGATCGTATAGGTCGCGCTGCACATCAGGGTGTCCATCGAGGCCAGTGCGCCGCTGCCCAGGCCGCTGAACGGAGCACCGTCCAGGGTGGTCGCCGGGCAGACGATCGGACCGTCGATCAAGTCCGGATCGGGCTCAACCAGGTCGACGTCCGTCAACGATTCGGCATTGTTGTTCTTGGTCACGAACCGGTAGCGCAGGACATCGCCGACACTCGGAAAGCCGTTGCCATCGCCATCGTCGAGCAGCAGCGGACTCTTGAACACACTGAGCCCGGCCCGGCCTTGCAGGTTCAATCGAACCACCAGATCACCACCCTGCACATCCTGACCCAGGCTGTCGCTGCCCAGTACCTCGATCTCGTTGATCACTTCGCCGGCGGCCTGGTCGGTCGCGGAGACAACGTACGTCCGGGTGCACACCAGGTCGGCATCGACCGCCAGGATGGTCTGTGGACAGGTCACCGCCCCGGCCAGATCGGTCACGGCGAGACCGGACAATGCCAGTGTGCCGACGTTGATCACGGTGTAGTGGTAGTCGATGGTCTCACCGGCGTCGAGCAGGCCGTCGCCATTGCCGTCCTCGTGTACGGCCCCAGCGATCAGGACGACAAAGCCCTGGTCCGGGGTAGTCGTACCGCGCACGGCGAGGGTGACCGTCTGCACCTGGGCGTAGCCATCGGCGGCACGACCGGACACGGCGAAGGCGGTCCGGGCGCCACCTGCCGGCATCGGTCCGGTCGCACGGCAGTCGATCCGATCTCCGGCCTCCAAAGCGGCCTGGGGTGGCGCAAAGCCACGGCCCTGCTCAGTGAGCGAGGGGCAGGTCACTTGGTGGCCGGTCGACAGGTGGAAACGCAGGCCTTCCAGGCGCTGGCTGCCGGCATTACGCACCTGGAAGTGGAACGGGCCGGCCATAGCATCTGCGCTCAGCCCGCGTACCTGCAACTCGCCCGCCATGGCCGAAGCGGCGAGAAGCAGGCCCAGCCCGGCCCCAACCAGGGTCCAGGCCGGTCGCTTCCCGATCTTGCTCTTGCCGCTGCGCTTGTTGCCGATCGTGCTCATCTGTCTCTCCGTGGGACCGTGCCGGCGGCTGCCGTCTCCGATCCGGTCCGTTGCCAGTTGCCATGGACGCGCCTGCATCGCGGTCACGGGAACGAGGTAAAGATCGCGGTACTGGTCGCCGTAGCCACCTGGCCCGCCGGGCCGATGCCGGTCGCCGTCGCCGTGTTGCTGACGCGGCGCCGATCGATGTCGGCCTGGGTCAGTGTATACGTTGCCCAGCAACTAATGGTATCGCCTGGCACCAGGCTGCCCAGGTTGCTAGGCTCGAAGCTGTTCACGAACAGCTCATCGCCCCGCAGCACCTTCAGCGGAAGCCCCAATGCGGTCACCGCCTGGCACTGCAAGTCGTTTACTCGCGGGTCGACCAGCTGAATCGGGCTCAAGGCCACCGAGCCGGTATTGCGAATCACGAAGTCGTAGCGCAGAACATCGCCGACATCGCCATGGTGGTTGCCGTTGTGATCAATCGCCAACGCCACGGTCTTGACCAGCTGGATCTGCACGGCATCGCCGTTTGCCGGCGCACAGGCAGCGCTGTCCAGTTCGACCGAACCGCTGATCGCTGCCTGGTTGTACAGGCCATGGCCGGGGGCGCCGGTGCAGGCTGGGTTCTGCAATCCGGCGATCACGGCGAACGGAACCCGCAGCTCGTAGGTGTGGGTGCTGCCAGCTGGCAGGGTGACCAGACTGTCGGACAACTGCACGGTCGCGCCGTTGACGGGCACGAACGCTGCACCGGTCAGGGCCGGATTGATCGTGCCGCCCAAGGTGGTCACCAGGGCATTGCCGTTGAACACGACACCGTTCGGGGTGAAGCCCAAGGTATCCGTCAGCGTGTACATCGCCGCTGCACCGCCGTTGTTGGCGATCTCCAGTCGATACAGGATGCGCCAAGTGTTGGGGCCGGTCGCGGTCACCGAGACCACGCTCTTGACCAGGCTCAGGTTCACGGTCGGGGTCACCACGCACTGCGGCTGGCTCGGCAGCGTCACGCAGTTGGGCGGTTCCTGGTCATTGACGGCGACTGCATTGGCGATGCTGGTCACGTCTACGGGCAACGGATCGTCGACCTGGACCAGGAACGTCAAGGTCGCGACGCCCGGACTGCCGCCCGCGTACGCCGGTACGTCGACCAGGGTGTCGCAGGCGGTACCACCCGGATCGCCCGGCGCGCAGGTCCAGGTCGGCGTGCCACCGACGAACACCGTGTGCTCGGGCACCCATTCGTTGACCACGACATCGCTTGCCGGCGTGCCGCCGTGGTTCCAGACCGTGATCGTGTAGGTCAGCACCTCGCCCGGCTGAGCGATGCCATCGGGCTCGATGCTCTCGCCGGTCAATGCCTTGCTGACTGAAATCGACGGTTGGGTCGGAATCAGCACGCACTGCGGACCGGCCGGCGGACACGCCGGCGGGCTGCTGCCGGTCTGGTACGCCAGGTTGGCGATCTGGGTGACACCGTCAGGAATCGGATCGTTGACCGTCACCTCGACCGTCAGCACCAGCGCACCGCCGGCCGGCACAGTCAGGGCACTCCAGGTGACCACGCCACCCGCGTGACTGCCGCCGTTGTCGGCCGAGACGAAACTGGTGTTCGGGTCGAGTGCGTCGGTGACGCCATAGCCGGTGGCGTCGATGCCGCCGAGGTTGGTCAACGTCACCGTGTAGGTCAGGGTCTCGCCCGGCTCGGCGACGCCGGCAATCGCTCCGCTTTCACCGACCAGGGCCTTGACCAGGCTCACGTCCGCCTGCACCGGATGATCGGTACTGCACGGGGTGCAATCCGGGTCCGGGTCGCCGCCGTTGCCGGTCACGACCACGGCGTTGTTCAAGGTGCCGGTGGCATCGGCGTCGACCGTCGCGCTGTAGCTGAGCGTGTAGTTGCCCGGCACCGTGCCGGTCGGCAGCGAGCAGACCAGCGGGTTCGCCGCGTTGCAAGTGAAGTCGCCGGCGGTCACTGTGCCCAGGGTCAGGCCCGCGCTCAGCGTATCCGTCAACTCGAACGGTGCCG
>CAZFUH010000297.1:0-5243 GCA_964522235.1 uncultured Rhodanobacteraceae bacterium | reverse complement strand
GCCGATCTGATCCTGGGCATCGGCCGACAGCGCCAGGTGAATGCCGGCCAGCGGGTCGTCGTTCGCCGGCAGCGCGTACGGATCGACCAAGAGCGCGACCAGGTCTTCCAGGTACCAGTATTCGGGCGGAAGTACAGTGATACCGCCAGCCAGCGAGCCTGTGAGGAAATAGCCCACCGCGCCTTCGCCGTCACGTGCGCGCCAGACCGAACCGCGCCAGTGTTCGAGCTGGATCTGGGTGGCCGGAACCAGCACCTCGTAGCCGTCGATGAGCAGAGCTTCGATGGCCGACCGTACTGTCGGCGGATGGTCCAAGCCGGCCAGCACCGAGGTGCCGTTCGGCCCCCACAGCGTGTGCAGCTCGACTCCCTGATCGCGCTGCATCGCTAGGCCGCGGTCGGCGGACAGCGCGTCTACTGCCCATTGCTGCTCGAAGATATCCTGCTCCCGCCACGAGCCCTGTATCGCCAGCAACTCGAGCCAGTCGCGCTCGAGCCCAGCGGGCAGATTTGCACCGACCGGTTCGACGATGCGTGCCGCTGCATCCAGACCGACGCCATCGAAGTCGATCGCCAGCGGCAGGTCACCAGCCCGCTCGATCTTGAGCACGGTCAGGCCCAGCACCAGGGACGGCAGCGGCTGGATCGCGGCAATACCGTAAAGATCCGCCAGCTCCTGCTGATCGCGGTTCCAGGCGCCGGCATAGTGTCGGCCGAGGTTGCTCAACACGCGCGCAGCCAGCGGCTCGTCTTCGCCCTCGACGAAGGCGCTCTCGCTCTCCGGTGGCGGCTCGATGCCCGCTGCTGCGAGCGTGATCGCGACAATGCCACCGCTGACCAGGGTCTGCTGCGCGCTGTAGCCTGCGGTACGACCGCTGACCTCGATCTCGATCGCATGCGCAGTGGCCAGTGGCAGCGGATCGCGATCAGCTCGCCGCCCAGTTGCACGCGCGGGCGCACGTGAACCAAGTACGCAGGGGTCGCCGCCAGACTGCCGTAGGTGTTGACGATGTTGTGGTCTTCGTAGCTCGCTGGCTGATAGGTAATCGTCAGGCGACGCGCGCTGGCCGCGACCACGGAGACCGTGGCCTCGAGCAGCAGCGACTCAGCCGGCAGCGCACCACGAACACGAACATGCACCTGCGGTCGGTCGGACTCATCCAGACTCGACGATTCGCGCCGCACACCGAGCACCTGCATCGGCAAACTCGCCGGCAGCAGGTCCAGCGTCTGCGATGGCGGCACCAGGATGCGCAGTTGCTCGCCGTAGCCGGTCGAGGGCGGATGTGCGGCCAGATACGCTTCGACCTGGGCCTGCAACAAGGCGAGTGGCGACAATGCACTCGGCGCTTGCAGATATTGTTCGATCAGCGCCGGGATCGACGGCACCGCGGCCAGCGCGGCCGTGCCGGCAGGACGCACCAGTTCATGCCTCTTGATCGAGGGCGCGAACGGCAGCCAGGCCTTGCCGCTGGTTTCAATCACTGCGCCGCGGTAGTTGGCATACGGAACGTAGGCGCTGACCCAGACCTGCTCGAGATCGACATGGCTGATGCGTCCACCGAGCACTCGCGGCCGATGCGGGACACCGGCACGATTCAATGCGCGCAGAATCGACTGCGCTTCATCGAGCCCGAGACTGGATCCGATGTCTTCGATCGCGACCGTCGCGGTACCGACGACGTAGCGGCTGGGCAGCCCGGCAGCACGAAACAGCGCGATCAGCAGACTGGCCTGATCGGCGTCGTTGCCGCTGCGACTGCGCAAGGTCGCGACCGCGCCTTTCTGGCTGCCGTGATACCACTCGGTGCGGATCTGGCCGCGGACGAAATCGAAGATGCGCGTGTACTCAAACTCCAATGACTGCGCCTGAGCGATGATTTCCGGATGCAGCGACGCGTCCAGCGTCCCGGCGAGATCGTCCGGGCCGGGTTCCGATGCATCCGGATCCAGGTAGCTTGGCGTGATCGTCGGGCCGTCGATCGGTGCCGGCGCCGCCAGGTTCAAACGTCGCAGCGGCAGCGGACGGGCGCCGAGGATCGGCGCGTTGTCGGCGCCGGCCAACTCGACCAGGATCGAGAACAGACGCGTCGCAGCGGCACGCTGCGCGCCTGGCGTCGCCCGTGCCAGGCCGTCCGCGGCGAGATCGAGCTCACGTTGCAGTCGCTCGATCCGAGCCTGCGCCTCACTCAACCGCTGCATCGCCGTCGGGCCGAGACGACGGCGATCGATAACACCGCGTGTATCGTCGAGCTCGGCGTGCAGCAGCAGCAACAAGGCTTGCAACGAACGCAGATCTTCGGCACCCGCCGGCACCCGATCGAGCCGGCTCAGCAGTCGCACGGCCTCCGCCTGCACGCGGCTGCCCGCCCCCGGCTGTGGACGCTGCTGCGCGCTCGACTTGCGCGCTGCCGCCCGCGCACTCGCGTCCAATGGCGCGCTGCGATAGCGGCCATCGCCTCCGACCACCAGATCCTGAACCCACTCGTGACGCAAGCGACGATCGGCATCGTCGGTGCTCAAGACGTCCACGCTGGCAGCGGCCGCGACTGCCACCAGCAGAATGCTGGCGAGTACGACGCGCAGACCGTGTCGATGGATTCCCTTCCAACGCTGACGGCGGCTCATGCGGCACCTCCCACGAATGCGCCGGTACGCGCCGCGACCGGAGCAAGACGCCTGCGCAGATCGGCCATCTCGACGGGCGCCCGATCCGGCTCCGGTTCGCGCGGTGCCTCCCATGCAGTCAATGACAGCGGTTGCGGGCATGGGCCGGGGTCAAAGCCGTTGTGGAACAGCCGTTCATGACGTTCAAAGTCGTGCTGAAAGATGCGATCGAGGTCGACGCACAATCGGATCCCGTCCAACTCGGCGATCACACTGGTCGACTGCCAGGCCCGGACTTGGAAGCGATTCCAGCCCTCGTCGCGGATGCGCAGATCCAGTTCATAGACATCGGGTTGCGCGCCCACAGACATGGGCTGCCAGGGGCCGGACTCGACGGCGAGTTCGATCAGGCTCGGCGCTGTCGCGGCTCCGGTCAGCCAGACGCCGACCGTGAACCGCTCGGGCACCGTCGCCTCGGGCTCGGGATGCAGCCAGTGCAGGCTTGCCTGTCCGCCATCGTCAACCTGGACGATGGCGCTCGCGAGCAGCAGCCACGGCAGGTCGTCGCCAATATCGCGGCGGGCGTGCAGTTCGAAGACGAGCGAACCCACGGGCCAATCATCACCAGCGAATGTGAACGGCCGTATCTGCTCATCGCCCGGACCGATGCTCTCGATCCAGCCCTGCTGCGCCAGCACCAGTGCGCCGCTGCGCAGTCGCAGGCGCACGGCGAGCGGTCCGGAGTCGACGGTTCCGGTGTTGACGATGCGCCAGCTGCCGGTTACGTCGTCTTCGGGCTCGATCGACACCGGAAGATCACGGATCTCGCCAGCCAGTTTCGCGTCGCCCGGCTGAATGCGCGTGACCATGATGGTGGCAGGCGCACTGGTGTTGCCGGCAACATCGGTCGCCTGCACCGCGATCGAGTTCTCGCCCAGTTGCAGCGGAACGGCAGCGAAGACCGCGCCGCCGGCTTCGTCGGCCGCGCGCTTGTCCAGATGCTCCCCAGTGATCAGGACAAGCTGCGCATGCGGTTCGGTCTGCACGATGACGTCGACCACGGCCTCGGCGATCTGCGCGCCATCGTCGGGTTCGAGAATCGTCAGCTCCGGCGCAGTGAAATCCAGCGTGAAGACGATCTCGACGCTGCTGCTCTGCCCCAGGGCGTCGTTGGCCTGCACGGACAGCAGATGCACGCCCTCGGCATCAACGACGGTTCCACTGACGAACGGCAGGCCGTCGAGCAGGATCTCGACCGATTGCAAGTGTGGATCCTCGACCCCGATGACCGGTGTGACCGGTTGGTTCGACAGCGCGCCGTCCTCAACGCCGGTCACCAAGATCACCGGTGGCAAGGTATCGACGACCAGCGGCTGCGGCTCGCTGTGTCCGACATTGCCAGCCCCATCCCTGGCCCGCGCATGCAGCAACCTCATGCCGTCCGCGCCGACCAGTGCGCCGGTGTAGACCGACGTGAGCTCAGGATCCGGTGTCAGACCCATCCATTCGCCATCGTCGAGTCGCACCGCGACTTCGTCGATGCCGCTCAATGCGTCTTCGACCTGGACTCGGACCGGGAATGGTGAGCCGACCAGTTGGCCGTGGCCCGGCTCCAGCACGACCGGCTCGGGCGCCTCGATGTCGAGGATCGCCAGTTTCGCCTGCGCGAGCAGCACCCAGTCGAAGCCACCGTTTCCATCGGCGAGACGTACCTCAAGCTGGAGCCGGTGGCCGCCGATCGTCAATGCGCTGGTCGCGAACTCGAAGGCGGCGATATCGGGCACGGCGGGTGCCAGGTCGACTGTGCTGGTCTGCTCGGCCACTGGCTGGCCATCGCCACTGCGCAACAGGCGCAGACGCAGCTCCGTCCCGGGCAGCGACAGATCGCCGGTGTTGACGACGCTGCGCGTGCCCGTCAGAGGCTCGCCGTGGGCGATCTCGGAGACAGCCAGTTCGAGACTGCCTTCAACGCTCTGGGTCGCGTCGACACGACGCACGAGCAGGCTCGCCGGCTCGCCGATATTGCCGGCGCGGTCGACCGCATGCGCATCGAGCAGATTGTCGCCGAACTCCAGCGCAACGGCATCGAACTCGAACACCCCCGCGGCATCGGCATCGGTGACATAGGTCTGTGTTCCCGCGGTCAGCTCAACCGTCGCGCCGGCTTCGGTCTGTCCAAGCACCGGCACCTGCGACAGACTGACGATCGCCCCAGGCTCGGGGTGGGTGAACACGACGGTCGGTGGCGTCACATCGATCTCGAAATGCACTTCGGCGGTGCTGGTATTGCCAGCACCGTCGCGGGCGCGGGCGAACAGGACATGACGACCCTCGTCCGCCACGGTGCCGCCGCTGTCGAACGCCTCTCCGTTGATCGAGATCAGCAACTCGACGAGATTGACATCGAATGCCTGGACCGCCGGCTGCACCGGGTGAGCATAGAGTCCGTCGGACATCACGCCGCTGACGAGGATCGTCGGTGGCGTGGCGTCGACCTCGACCGTGACCGGCTGCGCGAAACCCTGATTGCCCGCGGCATCCTCGGCCATGGCCTCGAGCACGATGCTGCCATCGGCCAGGCCGGACAGATGGCGAAGGTACTGCCCGGAGACCTGTCCGCCCTGCCCCATGCTCAGC
>CAZFUH010000296.1:0-5250 GCA_964522235.1 uncultured Rhodanobacteraceae bacterium | reverse complement strand
CCGACACCAGCAACAACGATGCCACGGTCGACACCGTCGTGCTGGATCCGAACGATGTCATCTTCCGCGACGGCTTCGAGTGTGCGCCGGGTTCGCCCGGGTGCGCGTAGCCGACCCTCGACTGAAGTGCGACTCCTGTTGGGAGTCTGGACGGTAGAGGCTGACCGTGTTGCAACACAGGTCGCCAGTGAGAGCGATGACGATCGATGCTCCACCATTCGCGATCAGAATCCTGCCAACCCATTGAATTTGAAAACACAGTAGTCGAATTCGGGTGTTGCGCATGCTGTCACACTCAATGCAAAGCGAATGTCCTGCGTTCGGCCTTTGAGCAGCATCAAGACCAGCGCAAAGTGTGACGAACATCGCGTATTTGAGTGACATTTTCGAATACGGTAGCTCACCTGAGGATCCGGCTTTCCACACCAACAACGATCGGACCCCGCCTCGATCTTTTTGTGCGCAATCAAAAAAACGAATTTTAGCTTTCGTGTGATGATCGATACTTGGGGATGAGTGTCGCCGCGTAAGCCCGGGAGGAGAATAGAGCAGTGCGGCTACGCGTCCTTGCAACACCGTTGATGCTGCTTTTTGTGGTTGTCGCATTCGTTTGGATCGGGGCGGCTGCCTGGCGCGATACCGATGTCGAGAACCGATACCTCGGCTCCCAAACTTGCAGCAGTTGTCATCTTGAAGCGTACACGAGCTGGCACGAGAGCCTGCATCGAAAGATGATGCGGCGAGTGGCGGAGCCGGGAGCACTCGTTGCTGAATGGCCGGCCAGCGAGGAACGTCCGGACTTCGAACTTGAGGATGTTGTCTGGGTGATCGGCAGCAAGTGGGAGCAGCAGTTCATGGGCGAGGATGGAGACAAGGAGACGCTGCTTCCTGGAGCGTGGTCAGTGACGCATCAGCGCTGGATCACCAAAGGCTGGGATGGTTGGCGGGTTCCCGTCCCGGAGATCCGTTGCCACGGCTGCCACACGGTGGGCCTTGATCATGAAACAGGTCACTTCGTCGAGCCTGGGATCGGCTGCGAGTCCTGCCACGGTCCGGGACGGGAGCATAGCGAGACATTCGGTTCTGCGGACATCTTCAGTGCTCTGGATGGCCAGGTATGCGGTCAATGCCATGGCCGAGGTCATTCCACGACCAGTCCCCATTTCTTTCCGGTTGAACATCGGCCGTGGGACGATCTCGATGGGGCGTTCAGCCAGATCGAGCCCGACTATCTGCAAAACTCCTCGCAGTGGTGGGGAACTGGTCGCGAACACGATCGCCACCAGCAGTATCCCGCCTGGCGACGAGGCGGACATTCAATGGCGTTGGACTCATTGAAGAACGGTTACGACGGCAGATTCGGGGAAGTTGACTCTGAATGTCTGGTTTGCCATTCGGCGGAGGCAGCAATCTACCCTGATCGCTCGTTTGACCTTTCTGAGGTACAGCTTGGGGTGACGTGCGCGGTATGTCACCAAGTTCACGGCGATCTCGATCAGCCCCGGTTGTCATGCGAAAGTTGCCATGACCAAGGGCCATTTCATCATAGCCAGATCGCTGTGGCGGAGCATGTGCCCTGTCCGACTTCCGCCGACGTGCAATGCATCGACTGCCATATGCCGATCACGATCAAGATCGGTGACGCGTATCGGCTTCGTAGCCACGCTCCTGGGATTACGGCCCCGAAAGACGCGAGCGCGTTCAGCGCGCCTTCGTCGTGCGCCAACGGTGGCTGCCACCAATCGGCTGATGCCGGATGGCTGCAGGACGAATACGAACGCTTCTACGGGCCGACGTCCCTGACCGCTGGTGTCCGTGCAAATGAGGCTGGATCTCCCGTTCGGCGGCGGGGTGCTTCGCCGATCAACGCCAATACTGCAGCCAACGCGAACTGATATTCGTGGAGTCGACCATGATAAAGCCTTCCGCACTTCTCACCGCCCGGTTCCACGTCCGAACCATGGTGGCTCTACTCGTGGTGCTGGTCGCCATGTCAGAATTCTTCGCCCCCGCGAAGTCGCTGGCTGTGGGTGCGAATGACGAGCAGGCCGTGCTGGTGTACCCCCTCCCGGAAAAGGTCTATGCGCCGACGCTGCATCTAACGGGATTGGCTCAACCACATCAGTCGCTTCGTATCTGGCTGAACGGTGCGATCGCAGTCTCGACGGTGGCGAACAGCAGCGGTGACTTCGTTGCGACTCTGCATCTGGATGCTGGTGTAAACGAGATCCGAATCCTCGACCACGGACTTCCTGGCTCTAGTGACTTGACGGCGCCGATACGAATACGCCGTGTTCCGATCGAAAGCGCTACGCCGGTAACTCCTGTTCCCGATCGGGTCGATTTGTCGGGCGCCCCAAGCGCGCCGATTCTGAACCAGCCAACCAGCCCGACCTCAGAGAACCCGATCGCGATCAGCGGCAGCGCTCCCGCCGACACCACGGTGACCCTGTTCGCCAACGGCCAAGCTGTCCGAACAATCGACATCGATCACACAGGTGCACTTTCGACGTGGCTGCCGCTGGACGATGGTGTCAACACGATCTACGCGATTGCCGAGGACCAGAGCGGGCAAAGTCCGCCATCGGCCAGTGTCAGCGCCACCTATGGCAACCAGGTTCCACGTGAACAAAGCGGCACGATCTCGGTTAACACGGTCTGGACGCAGGGGGATGGCACACCCTATTCCCTCGTGGGACATCTCGTCGTCGCGCCGGGTGCTACATTGTGGATGCAGCCCGGCGTGGTAGTCACTGTGGCTGGAAACTACAAGTTGACGGTGCAGGGCGCGCTGGAGATTCGAGGCACACAAGCAAACCAGGTTCGTATTCGGCCGGCGACCTCCGCGTGCAGCGAAAGCCTGACCTCCTATCGTCAAGACTGGCAGGGGGTTGAAGTGGCGGCCGGAGCGACAGCCTCGCTGGAAAACGCGGTAGTTCGGTGCGCCACGTATGGCGTCAATTTCCATGGCGGTGACGGCATGATCAATCGGTCATCGCTACTGAACAATCGCTACGGAGTGCGCACGTTTGCCAGCTCACCGGCGATGACGACCGCGCCGCAGATTGTGGCCGAGAACGAAGTGCGCGGCAGTCAGTATGGAGTCTACGTCCAGCAGAACAGTACCCCGCTGATTGCCGGCGGAAACGAGATTGCTGGCAACCAGTACGGCATATACGTCAACGGTCGAAGTAACACATTAACTCACGACAATCCGCTGCCTGTAGTGACCGGAAATTCGATTCACTCGAACACAACATCGACCGGCGGCAACTACTACGCCATCAATTTCGGAAGTGACGGATCTTCCACCGTTCTGAGCGCGACCGGGAACTGGTGGGGTTCAGTCGAGCCTTCTGTGATCGCACAAAAGATCTACGACTGGAACAACAACCCGAACAGCTCACCCGTGGTCGACTACAGCGGCTTCCTCGACGGTCCTGATGGCACGCCAGTAGCCACCGGGCCGACTTTGAACGGTCCGATCGCCGCCAATGTCACGCTGTCGTCCCCGACATATCTGCTGCTCGGCAATGTCACAGTTCAGCCCGGCGCCGTCCTGACGATCAATCCGGGTACTACGCTGACGACGCCTGGGAACTATCGGTTGTTGGTGCAGGGTGGTCTGGTTGTGCAAGGTACCTCGACGGATCCAGTTGTGCTGCGCCCGGCTACAGTGGCCTGTGGCGACATGCTGACCGGCTACCGACAAGACTGGCAGGGAATCGAGGTGGCGGCGGGAGCAGTGTTGGATTTGGAATATGTTGAAATTCGTTGCGCGGCACGCGGGGTCTACTTCAACCATGGAGATGGTTCGATCCGGCACTCGCGGCTATTGAACAACCAGCATGGTGTGCGGATGATCGGCGCATCGCCGGCGACGGCAATCTCGCCACGGGTTCTAGCGGAGAACGAAATCCGCGGCAGTCAGTATGGAATCTATGTTCAGCAAAACAGCGCTCCGTTGATTTCTGGAGGAAACAAAATCTTCGGCAATCAATACGGAATCTATGTCAATGGTCGAGGCAATACAGCAGCACACGACAATCCAGTGCCGGTGGTGACCGGAAACTCGATTCACTCGAACACCCAAACCACAGGCGGAAACTACCGCGCTTCAAATTTCGGCAGCGCCGGTCCATCACTTACGTTGGATGCGACAGGCAACTGGTGGGGCTCGACGAATCCTGCCGAAATCGCATCGAAGATCTACGATTGGAATAACAGTCCGACGAACGCTCCGCTTGTCGATTTTTCCGGTTTTCTGGACAGTCTAGGTGGCGACCCGGTACCCACAGGCCCCACTCTGAACGGCCCGATCACAGTTGATGCGACGCTTTCATCGCCATCCTACTTGTTACTTGGCAACGTCAGTGTGGCCCCCGGCACGGTTTTGACGGTGGACGCTGGCGTTACGCTGACTGTGTCAGGGAACTACAAGTTGCTGGTGCAAGGTGGGCTCATCGTTCAAGGCAACCAGTCCAAGCCGGTGGTGCTACGTCCGGCCGCGCCGGCCTGTGATGACACCTTGACCTCGTGGCAACAGGACTGGCAGGGCATCGAGGTGGCATCCGGCGCGGTGCTGGCCATGGCCTACGCGGAAGTTCGCTGCGCGACCAGGGGCGTGTATTTCAATCACGGCGACGGCTCAATCGAGCACACACGGTTGCTGAACAACTGGTATGGCATCGACATGACCGGTGCGTCCCCTGAGGCGACCGTCTCCCCGCAGATCGTCGGTGGCAATGAGGTGCGCGGAAGCCGGTTCGGCATCAATGTTCGGCGAAACAGCACCCCGCTGATAGCCGGTGGCAATATGATCACCGGCAACCAGCGAGGGATCTCTGTCGACGGTCGAGGCAACACACAGAACCAAGACAATCCGCTGCCCATGGTCACCGGCAACTCGCTGTACGACAACAGCGAGCACAACTACCGGGCATCCGATTTCGGCACCCTAGATGGGCCTTCGATCACGCTGGATGCCACCGGCAACTGGTGGGGAACGGTCGATCCGGTTGCGATTGGGCAGAAGATCTTCGATTGGAACAACAGTCCGACGAACGCTCCGCTTGTCGATTTTTCCGGTTTTCTGGACGGTCTAAATGGCGACCCGGTACCCACCGATCCCATTCTGCACGGCCCGATCACGGTTGATGCGACGCTGTCGTCGCCCTCCTACTTGTTGCTTGGCAACGTCAGCGTTGCCCCCGGCACGGTGTTGACGATCGACCCCGGCGTCACCCTGAC
>CAZFUH010000295.1:0-5267 GCA_964522235.1 uncultured Rhodanobacteraceae bacterium | reverse complement strand
AAGAATCAGATACCACATGCGATTGCGAGCTTGCGTCGAGGAAGCCGGATTCTAGTGTAGTGCTCGCAGCCGCTGGTGGCTGGCGTGCGAGGTGAAACGGATGCCGTTGCAATCCCGGACGGCTCTTGCCGCCCAGGCGCCTGGGACCGGCCTTGCGGCAACCGGACGCGCCCGCGACCGGACGCCGATCTTGCCGGCACCCCGATGCCCTTTTGACATTGCTCGACCACGGCCCTACGCTTGCACCCGCAACGTCGGCCCCGCTACCCACGCTCCCGACGTCTTGAGATCAGGATTTCCGGACGCGATCGCAATCTGCGACCGTCGCACCGGGCACCTCGCCCACCCAAGAATGTTCCACCGCAGGCGCGTATCCGGCGCGCCGACGCCGCAGCCCGTGCACCTGGCAGTCCAAGAGCCGATGAGCACCGATACACCGACGATTGAAACGGTTGCGCAGCCCCAGCAGCAGGAAATGCCGCTGGCGATGGTGCTCGGGCAGCCATTCATGAAGATGCCCGAGGATCTGTACATCCCGCCGGATGCGCTGGAAGTGATCCTGGAGGCGTTCGAGGGTCCGCTCGACCTGCTGCTGTATCTGATCCGGCGTCAGAACCTGGACATCCTGGACATCCCGGTCGCCGAAATCACCCGTCAATACACCACCTACATCGAACTGATGCAGGAATTGAAGCTGGAGCTGGCGGCCGAATACCTGGTCATGGCAGCGATCCTGGCCGAGATCAAGTCGCGTCTGCTGCTGCCGCGCCCGCCAAGCGACGAGATTGCCGAAGACGACCCGCGTGCCGAGCTGATCCGTCGACTGCAGGAATACGAGCGGTTCAAGAAGGCTGCGGAGGACATGGACGCACTGCCGCGACAGGAGCGCGATTTCATGCCCGTGCGCATCGACGCCGGCGAACGCAAGGTCGTGCGCCTGCCGCCACCGGTCGATCTGCGCGAACTGCTGCTGGCGCTGCGCGACGTGCTCAAGCGCGCCGAACTGCTCAGCCGCCACGAGATCCAGCGCGAGGCGTTGTCTGTGCGCCAGCGCATGGGCGATGTGCTGGCACGGCTGCGCGATGGCGAATTCCATCGCTTCGACCGTCTGTTCGAACTCGGCGAAGGCCGGCGCGGCGTGGTCGTGACCTTCCTGGCCATGCTGGAACTGGCCAAGGAGTGCCTGATCGAAATCGTGCAGGAACAAGTACTCGGCCCGATCTATGTCCGTGCCGCCAGCCGCGCCAGCGAATCGGCCGAAGACGAGCCGGACTCCGCGACTCAATCACCCATCCCACCGCAACGCCACGGCACATGGAATCCGAGCGCCTGAAACCTATTCTCGAGGCCGCCTTGCTGGCCTCCCCGCAGCCGCTGACAGCGACGCAGTTGGCCGAGCTGTTCGACGAGGTGACACGACCGCCCGCCGACCAGATCGGCCAGGCGCTGCTGGCGCTGGCCGAGGACTGCGGCGATCGCGGCGTCGAGCTGGTCCAGGTCGGCACCGGTTTCCGCTACCAGATCAAGGCCGAGGTATTCCCGCAGATCAGCGCGCTTTGGACAGAACGCCAGACCCGCTACTCGCGCGCCCTGCTGGAAACACTGTCGCTGATCGCGTACCGGCAACCGATCACCCGCGGCGAGATCGAGCAGATCCGCGGCGTTGCCGTTGCGACCAGCATCCTGCGCACCCTGGAAGAACGCGAGTGGGTCCGCGTCGTCGGTCATCGCGACGTGCCCGGCAAGCCGGCCCTGTACGGTACCAGCAAGGCGTTTCTGGACTATTTCGCTCTCAAGAGTCTGGACGAGTTGCCGCCGCTGTCGGCGCTGCGCGACCTGGACAATCTTGAGCCGGAACTTGCGCTGGAGGTTGCAGCGCCAGACCCGGACGCGGCTTCGCAATCCGTTGCTGACGGCGCCAGCATCGACGACACCGGCCCGGCCACCAGCACCATCGATGAAGATGATGATGCCCTCGGCGCCAGTGAGGATGCAGACGCCGCGACGGCGCCAAACGACGAAACCACCGAAAGCGACGACGGCGACGACCTGATCACAGACGACGGTGTGACCACGACCATCGACGATGAAACGGCGCTCCGAGCTGGCACCGACGAAACCTGCGACACCGAGAACGGGCACGATTCCGACGACCAGCGCGCCGACAGCAGCGACGAATCCGTCGCCGCGGCCACGCTGGCCAGCGAACCCGAACAGATCACTGATGCCCACGAAACTCACCCACCCGAACCCGACGACGGCGACGAATGTCCAGCCATCCGCACAAATCATGGCCACTGAACGCAAACTCCTGACCCTGCGCCGCGACACCAGCGGCCTGCCCTCGATCACCGAACGTCTGCACAAGGTTCTGGCCAATGCCGGCCTGGGCTCGCGCCGCAGTCTGGAAGAGCGCATCGGCGCCGGCGAAGTGCGCGTCAACGGCGAAATCGCCCAGATCGGGGCCCTGCTGAACAATGGCGACCGGGTCGAGATCGACGGCCGCCGCTTCGCGGCAGTCCCGTGCACGCCGGCGGAAATCCGGGTGCTGATGTATCACAAGCCGGAAGGCCAGATCACCAGCAACGACGACCCCGAAGGCCGTCCGACCGTGTTCGACAAGCTGCCGCGGTTGAAGGGTGCACGCTGGGTCAGCGTGGGTCGCCTGGACATCAACACCACCGGCCTGCTGCTGCTGACCACCGATGGGGAACTCGCCAATGCCCTGATGCATCCGGCCAGCGGTATCGAACGCGAGTACGTCTGCCGGGTTTTTGGCGAAGTGACCGACGAACACCTGGTGCGCCTGCGCAAGGGTATCGAGCTGGACGACGGACCGGCGGCGTTCGACGACATCATCGAAATCCATCGTGACGAGAAGCACGCCTGGTTCCGGGTGACCTTGAG
The DNA here is from genome assembly GCA_964522235.1 of uncultured Rhodanobacteraceae bacterium. Classification (GTDB taxonomy): domain Bacteria; phylum Pseudomonadota; class Gammaproteobacteria; order Xanthomonadales; family UBA2363; genus Pseudofulvimonas. Next base: position 2,360 of record CAZFUH010000295.1, on the reverse strand, counting down.
CGAGGGCCGCAATCGCGAAGTGCGCCGCTTGTGGGAAGCGCTGGGCCTGATGGTCAGCCGCCTCAAACGCATCCGCTACGGCCAGATCGAGCTGCCGCGCGAACTGCGACGCGGCCACCATCGTTCGCTCGACGCCGAGCAGGTTCGCGCCTTGCGTCACAGCGTCGGCCTTGGCGATGCGCCGCAATCGCTGACCCTGGAGCCGATCCTCGGCCAGCGCCGGGCGCCGGTCCGGCCCAGCAACGAATACCGCCCGGAACCACGGCAGCAGCGCGCCTGGACCGGCACCAACCACGACGAGGCGCGCGAGCTGCGGGCATTCGATCGCCCTCTGCTCGACGACAGTCTGGGTCGGCGCAAGAAGCGGGCCGCCGGTCCTGGCGCACGCAAGCGCGGCAAGCCGCCCGCCGGCAAACAGGCCGGCAAGCCCGGTCGCGGCGGTCGTGGCGGCGCTGGGGCGAACGCTGGCGCAGGTGCGCGCCCGGAACGTGGCAATCGTGCCGCCGGGCCGGCTGGTCACACCGGTCCTGGTGGCAAGCCCAGGCGCGGCGCGAGAAAGGTCCGGACCATGACCGGGCCAATGGACAGCAACGAGATGCTGTTCCGCACCTGGTATCCCGGCGGTGAAAACAATAGCCGTGCCGGCAACGACGACAATCGCGGCAACGTCGCCACCCCAGCCGGCAACGTCGACGGCAATCGCGTCAGCTCGCCCGAGGGCAACCGTGATCCGGCCGATGGCAACCGCGTCCCCGGCAACCGCAAGCGGCCTGCGCGCAATGCCAAGAAACGTGGTCCGCGCCGCCCGCAGCCGGGCGCAGGCGGCAACGAGGCCCCGGCATCGACGAGGCCGGAGTCCCCGGCACCCGCCGCCGAAGGCGACGGCCGCTCCAGGCGCAGCCCGTTCGGCCGAGTGCGCAAGCGCGGCAAACGCGAAGACGGCGGCAGCGACAACGCACCGGGCAATAGCGAGTGATCGAACTCGACGCCGCAGAACCGCCGCCGCTATTGCGCTGCCGCGGCCTCGATTTCGCGTACGCCGACCAGGAACTGTTCGCGGCGCTGGATCTGGAGTTGCATCCCGGCCAGGCGGTGGTGCTGATCGGCAGCAATGGCAGCGGAAAAAGCACCTTGCTGCGCCTGCTTGCCGGGCTGCTGGAGCCTGACGGTGGCGAAGTCGAGCGCGCCATCGACATTGATGACGAGCCCAAACCGGTCGCCTGGCTCGGCCACACCCTGGGCCTGAAGACGAACCTGAGCATTGCCGAGAACCTGCACTATGCACAGGGCCTGCATGGCCGCCATCGGCGCCTGAGTCAGGCCAACGCACTGGCCAGCGTCGGCCTGGACGGTTACGCCCACATCCCGGTCGCCGAACTGTCGGCCGGCCAGCGCAAACGCGTGGCGCTGGCGCGCCTGCTGCTGATTCCGACGCCGATCTGGCTGCTCGACGAGCCGTACGCAAACCTCGATCCGGATGGCTGCGTCCTGGTCGATCGCCTGATCGACCACCACCTGCGCGAAGGCGGCGGCGTGGTACTGAGCGTGCATCGAGAAGAGCAGGCGGCGTTCCGCGGCCGGCGCCAGACCTTGACGCTGTCGGAGTCGACTTGATGCGCGCCTTTCTCGCCCTGCTGACACGCGACCTGCGGCTGGCGGCGCGGCGCCGTTTCGACCTGCTGCAACCGCTGTTCTTCGCTGTCCTGGTCTGTCTGTTGACGACCCTGGCGCTCGGCCCCGAGCCACCGATGCTGATGCGGGTGGCGGCGGCGGTGAACTGGATTGCCGTGTTGCTGGCCCTGCTGCTGGCACTGGATACGCTGTTTCGCCCCGATGCCGAAGACGGCAGCCTGGAGCAGATGATCACTGCGCCGGCGTCGCTGCCGGCCCTGGTCACGGCCAAGGTCAGCGCGTTCTGGCTGACCGCTGCGCTGCCGCTGATCCTGGCCACGCCGCTGTTTGCGACCATGCTGCGCCTGCCGGCCCGGGAGCTGCCACTGCTGCTGCTGACCCTGCTGCTGGCGACGCCGATCCTGGCCTGGATCGGCGCTGCCTGTGCCGCACTGACCGTTCATAGTCGACGCGGCGGCGGCATGCTGATGGCCCTGCTGCTGCTGCCGCTGACCGTGCCGGTTCTGATCCTGGCCATGGGTACCCTTGATGCCGCGCGCCAGGGCCTGCCGATCGAAGCACCGCTGCTGCTGCTCGGCGCCGGTCTGATCGCTGCCTGCACCATCGGTCCGTTCGTCTGTGCCGTCGCCCTGCGCCTGGGCCTTCGCTAGCCCGCATTATTCATGAACCTTCTGCTGCGGCCGCCGATCCATCCGCCGGGACGCGACGTGCTCCCTCCAGTCGGCTCG
>CAZFUH010000294.1:0-5332 GCA_964522235.1 uncultured Rhodanobacteraceae bacterium | reverse complement strand
GCCCGGAAGGATTCGAACCTCCGACCACCAAGTTCGTAGCCTGGTACTCTATCCAGCTGAGCTACGGGCGCGAAGCAGCGTAGTATCCAGATCACATACCGGTTCGTCAACACCTCTTGACGCACCGGCCGGCAGCCATCAGAATTCCGCGCCTGTTCCAACTCGTTCCCGAGTAGCTCAGCCGGTTAGAGCATCTGACTGTTAATCAGAGGGTCGTCAGTTCGAGTCTGACCTCGGGAGCCACGAATCAGCAAAGGCCGCGCTTGCGCGGCCTTTTTCGTGCGCTCAGCGAACCTCGGCCCGGCCGGAACTCCAGCGCGGGTCGGAGGCGGCGTCGAGACTGTTGTCGCTCCGGTTCCAGATCGCAACGTGCATGTTGCCCCACTCGCGCTCGCCGCTATTGACGGTATGGCCCATGGCCTGCAACGCCTCGACCGTCGCCGCATCGAGCGCGTCCGGCTCGGCCGAAATTGCATCCGGCAGGTACTGGTGATGGAAGCGCCGGGCGCCGACCACCTCGGCGGCGCTCTTGCCGTCGATAAGATCCAGCAGGCCGAGCAACACCATGGTGATGATGCGGCTGCCGCCCGGCGTACCGATCACCGCGATGCGATCATCGCTGAACAGGAAACTGGGGGTCATCGACGACAACATGCGCTTGCCCGGCTCCGGCGCGTTCGCCTGTGCGCCGATCAGGCCATAGGCATTCGGCGCCCGCGGCACCAGGGCGAAATCGTCCATCTCGTTGTTGAGCAGAATGCCGGTTCCGGGAACGACGAAGCCGGAGCCGTACGGCAGATTGACCGTCAAGGTGGCCGAGACGAGGTTGCCGTCGGCATCGATGACCGAGAAATGCGTGGTATCCGTGCCTTCGGGCGCGTTGTCCTCACCTGGCAGCATGTCGCTCGGCGTCGCCCGATCCAGGCGGATCGACGCACGTAGACCGGCGGCGTAGTCGCCGCTGAGCAATCGCTGCATTGGAATGTCGACAAAGTCCGGGTCGCCCAGATAGATGCCGCGGTCGCGATAGGCGCGGCGCATCGACTCGACCAGCAGATGCACGCGCTGCGATCGCTGCAACGGTGCCAGATCCCAGCTGGAAACGATGTTGAGTATCTGCGCCAATGCGACACCGCCGGACGAAGGCGGCGGTGCAGTGACGATGCGCCGGCCGCGATACTCGATCAGCACCGGTTCCCGCTCCTTGACCTGATAACCACCAAGATCGTCCAGCGTCCAGCTGCCGCCGGCCTCGTTGATGCCGGTGACCAGCTTGCTGGCGGTTTCTCCGGCATAGAAGCCGTCGTGACCCTGGTCGGCCAGACGCTCGATGGTCTTGGCCAGATCCGGTTGTTTGAGCAGATGGCCGTCGTCGGGAATCTCGCCGCCAACCAGGAACTGTCGCGCCGACGAGCGCCAGCGGCGGATCACATCGAGCCGGTAGCCGATCAGGGCACGGTACTTTTCGTCGACCGGAAAACCCTCGCGGGCAAGACGGATGGCTGGCGCCAGCGACTGCTTCAACGGCAATCGACCGTAGTTTTCGGCAAGCCAGACCAGACCGGCCGGCTGTCCTGGTACACCGCCCGCCAGCGGCCCGTTGACGCTGCGGTCCCGGTCCGGTTTGCCCTGGTCGTCGACAAACCATTGCCGCGACACCGCGGCCGGCGCCGTCTCGCGCGCATCGAGGAATACGTTCTTGCCGTCGCTGGCGCGATGCAACAGAAAGAACGCGCCGCCGCCAATGCCGGAACTGGCCGGTTCGACAACGGCCAGGGCCATGCTGATCGCGACCGCGGCATCGAAGGCATTGCCGCCCTCGGCGAGAATCTCGTGGCCGGCCTGGGTTGCCAGATGGTGTGCGCTGGCGATCGCCGCCTTGCCCGGACCAGCCGTTTCCGCTTGCGCGGAAAACGCCGTAGAGCACAGCAGCAAGACAACGGCCAATCGATGCCAAGGATGCCGGGACAATGGGTGGTGAAAATCAACTCGTTGCATGGGGAGCGGCACTTTGCAGGCGATCCAGCTTCTCAAGCAGCTGGTCACGGGTTTCGACATGGTCGGGATCGGGCAGGCAGCATTCGACCGGACATACGGCCTGGCACTGCGGTTCGTCAAAGTGACCGACGCATTCGGTACAGCGTGCCGGATCGATTTCGTAGATCAGCTCGCCTTGGTGAATGGCCTGGTTCGGACAGGCCGGCTCGCAGACATCGCAGTTGATACAAAGCTCGGTGATGCGCAGGGACATGCCGGCATCATACCGTTTGCGTGGGCGGACTGAGAAAACAAGGATTTGGCGAGCTCGCTGCGCCAACGCAGCGAGCTCGCCGATCCGGCACTCTAGGAGCCGAACTCCACGAAGATGAACTCCGCGCCGGAGCCCTTGACCGCTTCCTCGGCCTGGGCACGATTCTCGGCGCGTCCGACGAAGACGACCCGGGCACGGTTCAGACGACCTTCCGGAACCTGCTCGAAGATCTCGACCATCTTCTGCGCCATCAGCGCCGAGTCTCGCGAACCGAATGCGAGAATGGTCTCGGCTTGCACGCCGCGCTGGAGGTTCTGCAATGCATTGTCGATCACCCGCTGCCGATCCTCTTCCGTGGCATCGGGACTGACATAGACGGCGAACGGAGGGATGCCACGGCGAATGGGAACGTGGCGGCTGACCATCTGGCCGACATACTGGCGCCACTCGGCGTCATCCTGGCCGGTCGGCATCGCGATCGGCGCACGCGGACGTTCGCCGGAGGCTTCCTCCTTCTGGCAGCCGGCCAGCATGACGAGGCTGGCCAGCAGGGCCAGTAAGGCGATACGAACGAATCCGGTCATGGGCAAGGACTCCTGGCTTGGGTCGGGTGGACGGCCATCGCGATGATGGCGCTGAACGCAAGTATAGCCGTGGCCAGGCCGCAGTAGCGGCGGATCCGAGGTCAGACTGTTGGTCCCGCCGCAATTGCTTGATCGATCAGCAGAACGCGTTTCCGGTTTCGTCGCGGCGGCTTCAGCTGGTGGCAAATTTTCGCTTCAACGCTTGCGCAACGGCCGGATGTACGAAGCGGGAGATATCACCGCCCAGACGTGCGACCTCGCGAACCAGGGACGAGGAGATGAAGCTCCACTGCTCGGCCGGGGTCAGAAACAGGGTTTCGACCTCCGGGATCAGATGCCGGTTCATGCTCGCAAGCTGAAACTCGTACTCGAAATCGGAAACGGCGCGCAAACCGCGCAGGATCACACCGGCGCCGAGTTCGCGTACGAATTCGGCGAGCAGATTGCGGTAGCCGACGATCTCGACACCGGAGACCCCGGTCAAGGCCATGCGCGCCAGCTGGATGCGTTCGTCAAGACTGAAGTTCGGACCCTTGGCCGGGTTCTCGGCGATGCCGACGATCACCCGGTCGAACAGCGGCGCGGCGCGGCGGACCAGATCGATATGGCCGTTGGTCAACGGATCGAAGGTTCCGGGATAGACGGCGACGCGTGTGCTGGCGGTCATCGACGGGCTGCTCCGTTGCGCTGGAGGTCGAGGTTAGCGCGGTTTCGATAGAGCGCATAGACGATCCGTCCGGCGCGAGCGCTGCGCCAGGGCAGCTGCGCCGACGGCGGCGATTGCTCCTGCGGCCATTCGCAATACAGCCAGGCATCGTCGCTGAGCCAGCCGAACTCATGCAGTGCAGCGAACACCATCGGCGCGATCCGGTCGACGTACGGAGGATCGACGAAGACCAGATCGAAACGGCGCGGCGGCGGTCGACGCAGCCAGTCCAGCGCATCGGCGCCGTGCACCTGAACAATTGCAGCCGTATCCAGCCGCGCCACGTTGTCACGCAGCATCGACAGGGCGCGCGGCTCGCGCTCGATCATCCAGACCTCGGCAGCACCGCGCGAAGCCGCCTCGAATCCGAGCGCGCCGCTGCCGGCGAACAGGTCCAGGCAATGGCTGCCCTCGATCATCGGCGCCAACCAGTTGAAGACGGTTTCACGGACCCGGTCCGGGGTCGGCCGCAGACCCGGCAGATCGGCGACTGGCAGCCGCCGGCCACGGAAACGACCGGCAATGATGCGCACCGAACCGGGCGCCGCCGGCTCGCTGGATGGTCTGCGCGGGCTGTTCGTTCGGGACACCGATGCCAGTGTACTGCGTCGCCCGCTGCCGACCCGTTGAATCACCCGCTGAATGGCCCGTCGAATGGGCCGCCAAGAGCGAAGCCCAACACACTAAACTACGTGGCCATCTCGACGATCCCGCCATGCTCGGCCTGTTCCGCAAGAAAACCCAGCCCGAATCCGATAGCGCCAGTGCCACCGAAGCCGCCAGCCCGGCCTCGGCTCCGCGGCGCTCGAGCTGGCGCGAGCGACTGTCCGGCAGCGCCCTGGGTGTCGGTCTGCGCGCGCTGTTCTCGACCCGGCCACCGCTGGACGAGGATCTGCTCGACGAACTGGAAACTGCCCTGCTCACCGCCGATGTCGGAGTACCAGCCACCAGCGATCTGATCCAGGCATTGCGCACGCAGATGCGCGCCCGCCAGTACGGCGACTCCGACGATCTGATGGCCGATCTGCGCCGGCGCATGCGCGCGCTGCTGACACCTGTGGCGCAACCGCTGGTGGTCGACCCGACCCGCAAGCCGTTTGCGATCCTGGTGGTCGGCGTCAACGGTGTCGGCAAGACCACGACGATCGGCAAGCTCGCCCAGCGTCTTCGTGGCGATGGGCTGAACGTCGTGCTCGCCGCCGGCGACACCTTTCGCGCTGCCGCGGTTGCGCAATTGGAGACCTGGGGTCAGCGCATCGGCGTGCCGGTGTATTCGCAGGGTCAGGGTGCCGACTCGGCTTCGGTGATCTTCGACGCGCTGCAATCGGCGCGCGCGCGCGCCAGCGATCTGCTGATCGCCGACACCGCCGGGCGCCTGCACACCCAGGCCGGGCTGATGGACGAACTGACCAAGGTTCGTCGGGTCATGGCCAAACTCGACACCGGCGCACCGCACGAAGTGCTCCAGGTCATTGACGGCACCACCGGGCAAAACGCCGTCAACCAGGTCCGGCAGTTCCGCGAAGCTGCGCAGGTCAGCGGTCTGGTCGTGACCAAGCTCGACGGCAGCGCCAAGGGTGGCGTCGTATTCGCGTTGGCGCGCGAATTCGGCCTGCCGATCCGCTACATCGGCCTGGGCGAGAGCGCCGACGATCTGCATCCGTTCGATCCGGATGCGTTCGTCGACGGACTGCTGCCTGAGCGCCCGGAGCGCTAGGAGCCTGGGCGGCAGAAATGTTCGAGGCGAAAAGTTGACTGCGCGAGGACAGATTTTCGGCGGTTCGCCGCCCC
>CAZFUH010000293.1:0-5334 GCA_964522235.1 uncultured Rhodanobacteraceae bacterium | reverse complement strand
GGCAACGCCGGACCCTCGGATGCGCCCGGCACGATCGTTTCCGACACGCTCCCAGGCGAGCTGACCGGCGCGACCTGGACCTGCACCGGCAGCGGCGGCGGCACCTGCACGGCGGCCGGCAGTGGCAGCATCGCGCAGACGGTCAACCTGCCGGCCGGTGCCGAGGTCGTGTTCGAGATCACCGGCACCGTCGCCCCCGGCACCACCCTCCCCCTGACCGCCGAGGTCGAGGCCATGCCGGACACCGGGATCAGCGATCCCGATCTGGACAACAACAGCGACAGCGTCACCACCCTGATGGCGGACAACGCCGAGGTTTCGGTGGATCTGAGCGCCGATCCCGAAGCCTACGTCGCGGGTCAGCCGCTGGACTTCACCGTCGTGATTGCCAACGCCGGACCATCGGACGCACCGAACACCAGCATCAGCGACCAGTTGCCGGGCGCCTACAGCGGTGTCACCTGGACCTGCGACGGCAGCGGCGGCGGTGACTGCGCCGCCGCAGGCAGCGGCAGCATCACGCAATCGGTCGATCTGCCAGCCGGTGCCGAGGTCGTGTTCGAGATCACCGGCACCGTCGTGCCCGGCACCAGCGATCCGCTGCTGATGCAGGTCGAAGCGGAGCTGACCGGCGGCATCATCGACCCGATGCCCGACAACAACAGTGCCAGCCTGAAGGTCTTCGAAAGCGATGTAATCTTCGCCGACGGTTTCGACGGCGACTGAGCGCGCCCTGCAAGGCAGCCACCCAAGTCTGGGTGGCTGCCTCGCCGGAGTCAGCTATTCTCGGACCCTCATTGCCCAACAGGCTCAGACGAGACACTCGACATCACCGCCCCCGGTCTTGCCCGCGGATCAGTCGGGGGGAGGGGATGGGGACGAGAGCGCCGCCAATCGATTGGCGCAATCGCGTCGCGCGTTGGCACTGAGCGGACCATAGGCTCTGCGCGCCAGCTCGCAACCAAGATTGGCTGTCTGAGTGTCCAGCATCGAATCTTCGAGACGGCCCCGCTGTTCCAAAGCGGCAACCAATGCCCTGGTATTATGGCCAAGTTCACCAATGGCCTGATTTCCTTCAGCGACCCGATCATCGATCCGCGCCAAGCCGTGCAGCATGACTTCGATCTGCCGATCCGTTCCATCTGCGAGGTCGGCCAATGCGCGACGCAGTGGCGCCAGGTCGACGGCCACGCTTTTCGGCGGCGGGTTTGGCTCGGAGGGTCCGGATCCGCTGTGCGTATACATCTCCAATCGGCCGGGAGTTCCGTCCGCAACCCAGCCAAGCCGATGCTCCACGGTCATCGGCGTGCCTGCGCCACGATCAAAATCCGCCGCTTCTGTGCCGTGGACATTGACAGTCAGACTTGGCGAGTATTCGGTGCTCGGATTGAACTCGGTGGCGACCCGCTGACTGCTGCTCACGTCAACCACGTTGCTTGCGAACGCCAACGCAGACGCGCTCGACATCATGCCGATCTGCCCGTCACGTGCCGTGAATACGCTGCCTTGCGGTACACAATGGTCGATGCACGCCAGCACCCGCTGTTCATTGAGCGCGCTCTCCGCGCCAGTTGGATCGGCAAAGCCGGTCAGATTCAGCAGGCAATCGCCGCCGCGGCACGCCAGCACCCTCCAGCCTCCCAACCGCGCGGCCTCGACCAGACCGCCGCTTGGCCGAGCATCGAGAATTTCCTGGAGCGGATACGTCTTGTGCTGGATGGAATCATCGCCGCAGCTTCGGATCGGGGCATAGCGCAATTGACAATAGTTGGCACAAGAACTACCCGAAACGTCCACAGTTTGATTCGATGTTGCTTGTGCGCTTGCTGACTGCAATTGCTCGACCCCGCTCGCGGTGGCTGTGCCTATCGGGCTCAGCGTGCCGAGTGGTGAAGCAGCGGACCCCAGTGGATTCTCGTCCGGCCGCCCGGCGCTGGAGAGCAGCGCGCACCACGTCGAATCCGTCGGTTTGGAACCGATGATGCAATGGGTTCTTTCCTTTGCAGCGAACGCAAAGACCACCATCATGGCCACCGCCACTGTCGACACGGCCGCGAGCGTCGACACCGGCCAGGGCACCTTCTGCGGATCCGGCACGCGCTCGCGCCTTCGCGGTACGGTATGCCCATTGCGCTCGAACGAGCCGCTCAGCCACCGACGTCCCTGCGAAGCAGCCCATCGATACCATGCATACAGAACCAGCCACAGCAGGACAAACGAACTCACCATGAACAGAATCTGGAACGGCTGAACGAAATTGAACAGGTCCAACAGATTGACGCCGGCCAGCGAAACGCTGAGCCCATTGCCAGCGAGTGCGGTATCGACCCCATGATGCTTGACGGTGGAACCAGCCAATCCAAGTACCGGGACGGTCAATGCCGTTCGGGAGTTGGTCGGCGTCAGCCAGGCCAACAGGCTCTGCAAATTGTCCAGCCTTCGAGCGCGGATTCGCGCTTCGTGAATCCGTCTCTCGAACTGCCTGAGTCCGGTCTGGTCCAGACGCTGCGCATGCTGGGTCGGCAACCGAACATTCTGACCCAACGACGGCTTTCTGAACCAGGACTCGGCCACCGCAAGATTCTCCTGCGTCTTGAGCAGACGCAGGCATTTCCTGATCTGATTGCGCAGGGTCTTGATCTGCTGCAGTTCCGATTCGAGCTGTCTCAAGCAGGTATCCAGATCTCTGCTCGTGCGCTGATGATCGCCGAAGGGCAGTGGCGCGGCGTCGTCGAACAAGGAGGCAGCCATTTCTCTCTGGCTCCTCGGCAGCGCCTCGATCACCTCAGCTTCCAGCTTTATTAGATTCGCATCGGACGGAACGTCCAGTTCCAGTACCTGCAATAAGGGATCGTCGCGAAGTGCCTGCTTCTCGTTGCGGATGCAGACGGACAATCTCTTTCGTAGCGCGGCGATTCGGTTGCTGATCCGCGGCCTTGCTTGCATGGGTGTCCCGGCGACCAGACTGTTGTACCAGTTCAGCGCATCCACCATACGGTTGGGAATCATGCCCACCTGTACCGTGGTTAATCCCCCCTGTTCGTGTGCAGCTTTCAGCGACAGCACAAGCGCCTGGATCTCGTGCGCCAACTCCAACGCCGCCTGCTCGACCGGCTGCTCCTTGTCGCTGGCCTGAGTCGTAGTGAACAGCGAAACAAGAAGATCGATGCTTCGCTTCTGCTGTTCGGACGCTGCCCTGTTTCGGCGCAGGATCCGACTCAACCAGTTCACGAACTGTTTGCAATACGACATGAGCTTTCTCCTCGCTCGCAGATATGCACGAGGGCCGCCATGCGTCCGATCAAGTGGAACGAAGTCGGCCCCGTTTGCTGACGAGGAGTGGCGATTGACGCCGTTGTCTCAGCACATCAATGATCGGGTTTCGGGCGCCCCACGGACGACCCTTCCCAGCCGGCACCACCGGATGACTCAGACGTTGAAGCGGAAGTGCAGGATGTCGCCCTCCTGGACGATGTATTCCTTGCCCTCCAGGCGCAGGCGGCCGGCTTCCTTGCAGCCGGCCTCGCCGTTGTGCTTGAGGAAGTCGTCGAAGGACATGGTCTCGGCGCGGATGAAACCCTTCTCGAAGTCGGTGTGGATGACCCCCGCCGCCTGTGGTGCGGTCGCGCCCTTCCAGACCGTCCAGGCGCGGACTTCCTTGACCCCGGCGGTGAAGTAGGTCTGCAAGCCGAGCAGCTTGTAGCCGGCGCGAATCACCCGGTTCAGACCCGGCTCGTCCAGACCCAGGTCGGCCAGGAACTCGTCGCGATCGGCATCGTCGAGCTGGGCCATCTCCTCTTCGATCGCGGCGCAGACCGGCACCACCTCGGCACCTTCGGCCCGTGCGCGCTCACGCACCGCGTCGAGAAACGGGTTGTCGGTGAAACCGTCTTCCCGAACATTGGCGATGTACATCAGCGGTTTCAGCGTCAGCAGAAACAGGTCGCGAACCAGGGCACGCTCGTCTTCATCGAGCCCGGCGCTGCGCGCCTGACGGCCATCGGCCAGCGCCGCATGCAGCTTCTGCAGTACCGGACGTTTTGCCAGGGCTTCCTTGTCCTGCGCCTTGGCCGCGCGCTCGGCACGGTTCAGCGCCTTCTCGACCGATTCCAGGTCGGCCAGCGCCAGCTCGGTATCAATGGTCTCGATATCGGCGATCGGATCGATGCGACCAGCAACATGGACGATGTCCGGGTGTTCGAAACAACGCACGACATGAGCAATCGCATCGACCTCGCGGATATGGGCGAGGAACTTGTTGCCCAGGCCCTCGCCCTTGGACGCCCCTGCAACCAGGCCGGCAATGTCGACGAATTCGATCGAAGTCGGGATTACCTTCTGCGGCTTGACGATCTTCGCCAGCTGGTTCAGCCGCGGATCCGGCACCGGCACCACGCCGACGTTTGGATCGATGGTGCAGAACGGAAAGTTGGCGGCCGCGATCCCGGCCTTGGTCAGCGCGTTGAAAAGCGTGGACTTGCCGACGTTCGGCAGGCCGACGATGCCGCATTTGATGCCCATGTTGGTTCCTGACAGTCCGGATCGCCCGCGCGATGGCGAGCAAAGCCGACCATGATGACGCTGGCGCCCGGCGCAAGCAAGTTGCTCAGCGGGTTCAGGGCTGCCCGGAGCATGGATGTCGCGCCTGTGGTACACCTGTCCCCAGGGGTCGAGCGCGGGAACTTGCGCCAGGGAGGGAATGGGATGAGGCATCATCGAACCATGCGGCGTGCCTTGGTCGCGATGGCTGCATGCCTGATCGCCGGCCAGTCCTTGGCCGCCGAACAGCAGCGCCCCGGCGGGAGCGGAAAACTGCTGCTGACCGGCGGCGTCAACCAGATCGAGGGGGCTGCCGGCGGTGGCCTGGTTCCGTGGGCGGTCATCGGCGGCTACGGCACCCGTGGCCAGATTGGCGCCAATGCCCACCGGACCCGCGTCCATGTCCGCGACTATGTACTCGACAGCCAGGGCGCCCTGATCGGCCTGTACGATCGCGTCGAACTCAGTGTCGTCCAGCAGCGCTTCGATACCCGCGACATCGGCGCCGCGCTGGGTCTCGGTCGCGGCTTCACGGTCCAACAGAATGTATTCGGCGCCAAGCTCCGGATCGCCGGCGACGTCGTGCTCGATCAGGATCGCTGGCTGCCGCAGCTCGCGATCGGCGTCCAGCACAAGCGCAACGACCGCGGAGCGCTGCTGGCGGCGATCGGCGCCGGCAGCGACAGCGGCACCGACTACTACCTGTCAGCGAGCAAGCTGCTGCTGGCCAGGAGCCTGCTGGTCAATGGCACCGTGCGCATGACCAAGGCCAACCAGTTCGGCATTCTCGGCTTC
>CAZFUH010000292.1:0-5338 GCA_964522235.1 uncultured Rhodanobacteraceae bacterium | reverse complement strand
GGCACGATCCGAGGACGCTACAGCCGGTCGTCGACGGCGCTGCGCGGCAATGTCTGGGTGACATCGAACAGCACGGCGCCGTCGCGGCCAAAGGCGCGGATGCGTTCGGCACCGAGCTCGACGAAGGCGTGATGGCCGACCGCGAGGACGACGCCGTCATAGACGCCCGCAGCTGGTTCGGCGACCAGATCGAGACCGTACTCGGCGCGCGCCTGGCCCGGATCGACACGCGGATCGTGGACATCGACGCGGGCGTGGTAGCCGGCCAGCGTACGCACGACGTCGACGACGCGGGTATTGCGCAGATCCGCACAGTCGGCCTTGAACGCCAGCCCGAGCACGAGAATCCGGGCATCGGCGACCGGTTGCCGGCGCTGCAGCAGCAGACGGACAACGCGTTCGGCGACATGTGCGCCCATGCCGTCATTGATCCGGCGGCCGGAAAGAATCACTTCCGGGTGATAGCCGATCTGCTGCGCCTTGTAGGTCAGGTAGTACGGATCGACGCCGATGCAGTGGCCGCCGACCAGACCGGGGCGAAATGGCAGAAAATTCCATTTCGTCGCCGCCGCCGCGAGCACTTCGCCAGTGTCCAGGCCAAGGCGATGAAACAGCAGCGCCAGCTCGTTGACCAGGGCGATATTGAGATCGCGCTGGGTGTTCTCGATCACCTTCGCCGCTTCGGCAACCCGGATGCTGGACGCGCGATGGGTGCCGGCAGCGATCACGCGTCGATACAAGGCGTCGACGAAGGCGGCGGCCGCTGGCGTCGAACCCGACACGACCTTGACGATCGTCTCCAGCCGGTGCTCGCGGTCGCCGGGATTGATCCGCTCCGGACTGTAGCCGACATGGAAGTCGCGGTTGCAGCGCAGGCCGGATTCGCGTTCCAGGATTGGTACGCAGACCTCGTCGGTGGCGCCGGGATAGACGGTGGATTCGAACACCACCACGGCACCGGGCGCGAGCGCTCGACCGACGGTGATGCTGGCGGCACGCAGTGCAGCCAGGTCCGGCCGCTTGGCGGCATCGACCGGGGTCGGCACGGTGACAATGAATACATCGCTGCCGCTCAGATCGGCCGGATCGGCACTGACGCGCAACTGGCCGGCGCCGTGCAAGGTCTCGCGATCGATCTCGCCGGTACGATCACGACCGTCGCCCAGCTCGGCGACTCGGTCGTCATCGACATCAAAGCCCAGGGTCGGCAGGATGCGCCCGAACGCGACCGCCAGCGGCAGGCCGACATAGCCCAGACCGATCACGGCAAGGCGGCATCGCTCGGGATCGGGCAACTGTGCTGCGATCATTCGGTGCATCCGTGGCCGGCGTCGGCGACAGTCTATCGGGTCGGGCGGTCCTAGCAGCCTGTCGGACTTGGGCGATCTCCGCTTTCACGCAGTAGATCAGTCCCAAGTCCTAGACCAATCGCTTGTCGCGGCCGGCCGCTGCACCTACACTTGCGCCGCTTCGAGGTGCCCGCCGAAGGCGGGTGAAACGGGAAGCCGGTGCAAGACCGGCGCTGCCCCCGCAACGGTAAGCGTTCGAAGCCGACCCCAATGCCACTGCGGCCACCGCCGCGGGAAGGCGGTCGGCGTTGTCGACTCCCGACACGACGCGAGCCCGGAGACCGGCCTCGATGTGTGTGGCCCGCAGGCATGTCCGCGGGCCGACTGAGCGTTGCGGAGGGCGACGCGGCCAGTTGCAGCCGGCGCGGCCTTTGCTGCCTCCGGTTGTCCGGCCGCCAACCCTGCGCGACATCGCGGGTGAGCGACAACCGGAGACCGACCTCATGCAACCGAACATCCTGTTCCTGGCCTGCGCCTGCGCGCTGGCCGCAAGCGCCGTGGCTGCCGAAAACTCGACGCTGGACACGACCACCGTGACCGCCTCGCGCAGCGTCGATACCGTCGATGCCAGCCTGGCCACGGTCAGCGTGATCGATCGCGCCGACATCGAGCGCAGCCAGGCGCAGAACCTGCTCGACCTGTTGCGCCTCCAGGCCGGCATCGATCTGGCGCGTTCCGGTGGCGCCGGGGGTTCGACCTCGCTGTTTTTGCGCGGCAGCAACTCCAACCACGTCCTGGTTCTGGTCGACGGTGTGCGCGTGTCGTCGTTCAATACCGGCGCCCTGGACTGGACCAACCTGCCGGTGTCGCAGATCGACCGGATCGAGATCGTCCGCGGTCCGCGCGCCGCGTACTGGGGCTCGGACGCGATCGGCGGCGTCGTGCAGATCTTCTCGCGTACGCTCGACGGCGGTCTGCTCGCCGGGCAGTTCGGCAGCTACGGCACCCGCCGCGCTCAGGCCGGCTGGGGCGTCGACGGCGAGCGCGCGCGCTTCAGCGCCATCGTCGCCGACGAACGGACCCGCGGCTTCTCGGCCAAGAACGAGGACGGATTCAATTTTCATCCCGATGACGACGGCTCCCGGCAGCGCTCGGTGAGCCTGCACGGCGGTTTCGACCTGGGCCGGCAGCGCCTGGACCTGCGTGCGTTCCGTGCTGACAGCGATGCCGAGTTCGACTCGGCGGCAGCGCCGGATCAACCCGATCCGGCCGAGTCGAATGCCCGCACCCAGACCGTCTCGGCCGACCTGGCCGGGGAGCTCGCTGACGGCTGGCAGCATCAGCTGGTGATTGCCAAGTCGCGCAACGACCTGGACACGCCGGCCAGCAGCTCCAGCTTCCGGACCCGGCGCAATTCGGCGGACTGGCAGCACAGCATCGGCCTGGGCCACGGCCAGCGCCTGTTGTTCGGCCTGAACTGGCTGGACGAGGACGGCTTTGCCGACAGCGGCTTCGGCGAACCCTATGGCGGTTCGCGCGACAACCGGGCCGCATATCTGGGCTGGCGCGCCGGCTTCGGCGCCGTCGATACCGAGCTGGTCGGCCGCTACGACGACAATAGCGACTATGGCGGCGAGTTCACCGGCTCGGCGGCGCTGGGCTGGCGCGTCCACGACGCGGTCCGCCTCAGCGCCAGCGTCGGCGAGGGCTTTCGCGCGCCCAATCTCAATGAACTGTACTCGCCCGGATTCGGCGGATCGTTCGCCGGCAATCCGGATCTGGAACCTGAGCGATCGCGCAGCACCGAGCTTGGCGTCGACCTCGGTCTCGGCGCCGGCGGCCATCTGCGTCTGCGCGCATTTCGCAGCACGGTGCGCGACCTGATCAGCTTCACCGGCGGCGGCGTCTCGCAGGCCGAGAACATCGCGCGCGCGAAGATCGACGGGGTCGAGGCCGAATACGGCTGGTCCGGTGCCGGCTGGCTGGTCAATGCCAGCGCCACCTGGCAGGACCCGAAAAACCAGGACACCGGCGCGACCCTGCTGCGCCGGGCCAAACGCAAGGCCGCAGTCAGCGTCGATCGCGAACTCGGTGCCGGCTGGAGCGCCGGCATCGAACAGGTGCTGATCGGCGCACGCGATGACGCCGGATTCCCCAGCAACCGTCGCCTGGCCGGCTACGGCCTGGTCAACCTGCGGTCGGCCTGGGCCGTCGCTGCCGACTGGACGCTGGAATTGCGCGCCGACAACGTGCTCGACAAGGACTACACCGAAGTCTTCGGTTTCAACACGCCCGGCCGTTCCGCGTACGTTGGCTTTCGCTGGCAGCCGCGGCGCTGAGCGACGATCAGTGCGAGCACTACCGCGAAACGGGCACTGACTGGTCGGAGCCAGGCTGCAGGCTGCTGCTTTCATTCGGCAGCCTGCAGCTCTGTCGGGCGTCACTTACCGCCGCCATCTCCCGGCATAGCTGCGGGAACGGCAATGCCGGACGCAAGCCGTTGTTGTCCTACATGCACGGTGCGCTCGGCTCGCATGGAATGCGTACGTCGATCTCATACGGGTTCTGAATGAACGAATATCGTTCATTCTGATTGCCGTCGCCGAAGCGGATCAGACCGTAGCCCTTGGCAAACCACCATGCATCACCGGCACCGGAGCCCTCGGTGATTGACAACTTGAGCACATCATGGAAAGTCCGATTGCCGACGGTGTGGCTGGTGAGAAGATCAGCGCGCACCACACTGTAGGTGCTTCCACTGTATTGCGCGTTGCACCACCGGCCTTCCTGTGCGCCATGGTCGTTCGCGTTCTGCTTCTTCTCAACTCCTTGGATGTACTTGGTGCCGGTATTGACCGAGGTACCGTTGGCGATATAGCGGGGAAAATGGCGCCCTCCCCGTACCCACTGACCGTTCTGCAGCGAGAACACCAGCATTCCGGCTTCACGCCAATTGTCGAAGCACCTGGAAGTCCAGCTCGTGTCCCGCACCAGGTAGATCCATTGACTGTCATAGATCATCTGTTCGAAGTTCCAGGCCTTGTAGGTACTGTAGTCAAGGTTTCCCTTGGTGATGAAGAATCCCGGCAGCCGCTCACCGATATTGCCGTTGTTCTTCGAGAACGTTCTCCAGGGATTGCCTTTGTCGGAGATCACCGAGAAGTTCACTCCGTTCACTCCTCCTGGCTTCACGTACGACAGGACGTCGATGAGGGTGAAGGTCGCAGAAGCGGATTCTCTGTATACCCCACCGCAGTAGGCATGAAAGTGCCAGGTCGCCGGATAGTTGGATGACCTCCACGCCTCCCAGCCATTGGTCAGCTGAACCGGCTGCGAAAAGCTGCCCTCGGTGGCGTACACCGTCACCGTGCCGGGAGCTACCGGCACGCCCCAGCCGTTCTGAAACACACCAACGTGAACGTGACTTCCAACTTGCACCGTGGTCGAGTGTGACCAGGGCGTGGACGTATCGGGCTGAACGCGAATTTGCACCGTCGAGTAGGGACAGGAAGCTTGAACGGCGTGCGCAGTCAGCATGAACAAGCCGATGAAACACAGGATTGCGCGTATATTCCTCATTTCGATCTCCAATTGCAGAAAGTGTCGCTCGAGGTTCGACGACGACGACATACTTCGACCATCGCTCGGCGTTCCCGCGGCGTGTGGAATGCGCTGAACTCCATTCAACGTCCTAGACTACCCAGATGCAAAATCAATTTTGTTGATCGAACGCTCGCTCGAAACGTGCTCGCCGTCAGCGATGTTTTCAGCAGGAGGTGGTCCATGCGCCCGAAACGGACCTGAAATCGTCAGAAGTTCGCCACATCGGCAGGGCAGCATGGCGCTCCTTTGCAGCCGAAGCCTCGATGCCCATGTCTTCTGACCTGATGTCCCGCCGCCGGATTTTGCCGCTGCTCGCTGCCGCATCTGTGATCTTGCTAGCGGCCTGCGCCATACAAAATGTTTCAGACAGCCCCCACCACATCGCTCGCCTGCAGGCACTCGAGGCTGCCCATGGCGGCCGGCTCGGCGTGTTCGTGCTGGATACC
>CAZFUH010000291.1:0-5384 GCA_964522235.1 uncultured Rhodanobacteraceae bacterium | reverse complement strand
ACCCGGCTGCGCTTCTGGCCGGAGCCGAAATACTTCGATACCGCGAAGTTCAATCTGCGTGCGCTGCGCCACGTCCTGCGCGCCAAGGCCGTGCTCTGTCCTGGCCTGACCGTACGCCTGTACGACGAGGCCAGCGGCGAGCGCGACGAATGGTGCTATGCCGACGGCCTGCGCGACTACCTGCGCGGCCTTCTGGTCGACCAGCTGACCTTGCCCAAGGATCTGTTCCTGGGCAGCGTCGAGCGCGAAAACGACACCTGCGAATGGGCTCTGGCCTGGATGCCGGATGGCGACCTGGTGCAGGAAAGCTATGTCAACCTGATTCCGACCGCCCAGGGCGGCACCCACGTCAACGGCCTGCGCAGCGGCCTGACCGACGCACTGCGCGAGTTCTGCGATTTTCGCAACCTGCTGCCGCGCGGGGTCAAGCTCGCACCCGAAGATGTCTGGGACCGACTCAGCTTCATTCTGTCGGTGAAGATCACCGATCCGCAGTTCTCCGGGCAGACCAAGGAACGCCTCAGCTCGCGCAGTGCCGCCGGCCTGGTCGAGAATGCTGTCCACGACGCCTTTTCACTATGGTTGAACCAGCACGTCGGCGAAGGCGAGGCAATCGCTCAACTGGCAATCGAGCGAGCGGCCGCACGGTTGAAAACCGAAAAGCAGATCGTCCGCAAGAAGATTACCCAGGGACCTGCCCTGCCCGGCAAGCTCAGCGATTGCAGCAGCCAGGACCTCTCGCGCACCGAACTGTTCCTGGTCGAAGGCGACTCCGCCGGCGGCAGCGCCAAGCAGGCGCGTGACAAGGAGTTTCAGGCAATCCTGCCGTTGCGCGGCAAGATCCTGAACACCTGGGAGGTGGAGTCGGGATCGGTGCTGGCCAGCACCGAAGTGCACGATCTGGCGGTCGCGGTCGGCGTCGATCCGGGCAAGCACGATATCTCGGGTCTGCGCTACGGCAAGGTGATCATCCTGGCAGATGCCGATTCCGACGGCCTGCATATCGCCACCTTGCTGTGTGCGTTGTTCCTGCGCCATTTTCCGACCCTGGTTCATGCCGGTCATATCTACGTCGCGATGCCGCCGCTGTTTCGCATCGACGTCGGCAAGCAGGTCTTCTACGCCACCGACGAGGCCGAGAAGGCCGAACTGCTGGCAAAGATCGAGCGCGAGAAAATCCGTGGCCAGATCGCGGTCACCCGATTCAAGGGCCTGGGTGAGATGAATCCGTCGCAATTGCGCGAATCGGCCCTGCACCCCGACACCCGGCGGCTGCTGCGTCTGGACATCGATGATCTCGACCTGACCCGCGGCCTGATCGACATGCTGCTGGCAAAGAAGCGGGCACCGGACCGCAAGGCCTGGCTCGAAGCCAAGGGCAACCTCGCCGCGCTCGAGGTCTGAACGCCGTTGTAGAGTCGAGCTTGCTCGACTTTGGTGCCCGATCTGGAGGCAGCGGCCTGGCGGCCGCAAACCGCAGCAAGCTGCGCTCTACAACAGCAACAGCGGCAACGACGGCGGGAGCGGCGTCTACTCGAAGCCGTTGCTGAGAATCTGATCGAGTGTCCGGCGATACAGCTCGGCGACCTCGGCCGCGGTCAGGCGCCGGTCGTAGATCTGCACCTCGTCGATACCGCCGGTCAGGTAACTGCCGCTGTCACGGGTGCCGATGCGCAACGGCGCCGCACCATGCGCCGGCGCGACCAGGTAGTCCGGGTGCGAATAGAAGGTTCCGATCGACGGCGGCCCCTGCCGGCGCGTGCCGTTTTTGTACAGCGTGACGCCGGCGCCGAGATCGAGGTTGTCGCCGGGATCGAACACCGCGACCAGGCATTGCCAGACGCCGACCTGCACAGCCTCCTGGACGTAGGCGCCGGCACCGAGCCCGCCTTGCAGGTTGAAGATGTAGGCAGAGAAGCGGTTTGGCCGACTGGAGTTCTGCGAATAGAACCGGAACACCCATTCGTGTTGGCCCGGTTGGCCCTTGCCAAACCAATGGACATAATTGTCCTGCTGGCCCGGAAACACGAGCAGGTCCGGGCGCACGCAGACGTGCACGCTCATGCCGACCGACTGAGCCCGAAACGAGGCGATCGAAACGGTCGGTCGGCTGCCAGATCCGGAGTTGCTCGAACGCACGCCGACGCGGCCGGCCGCGGTCAGGCCGGCATCGTCGATATCGAGCTGCCATGCCGCCGGCTGCACTGCGTCAGCCGGCCAGGCCCGGGCGCGTAGCGACGCGCCTTCAAGCTGGAAGCGCAGATGCCACCAGGCGCCGGGCGCATAGCTGCCGATCACACCCGTGCTTGCCAGCAGCTGCGACTGCCCGCCGGCCGTCCTGACCAAGCGCAGTACCAGGTCACCGCCAACCCGTTCGACCAGTTCGGCGCGCAGGTAGTTGTCACTGTCCTGATAGCGCGCGACCAGGCCCAGCGGCGCGATCTGTGCCGCGATTGCACCCTGGTCCCAGGCCCCGGTCAGCTGCACGTCGACATCACTGCGCTCGACCGCCAGCGTCTGGCCCCAGGTCGCGGCAGTAGTGGTCTGATCGATCAGCGCAACGCTGCCGTCACAGGCGTAGTAGCTGCCGCTGACGGTGAACGACGGTTGCCACACCCCGCCGGCCGCCGCCGTGCCCCAGGTCATGCCAGCCGGAACGTTTCGGGTACAGCGGTCATGCGCCTTGCCGAGCGACAGATCGCGATGGCTGGGAACTTCGATGCACTGTTGCAGTGGCGCCGAGATTGCGATCGCGGTATCGGGATCGCCGGCCACCGCACCGCTCTGGCCCGGCGTCGGTGCCTGCAAGCATGCGGCCTGGCCGGTATGGGGGCCGGCAGAATCGGCGAACGCTTCGCCGGCGATTTCGCCGAGTCGCCACCAGGCCACCGGTGCGAGCGCGGTCACATAGGCAGCGAACGGCGTCAGCACCGGCGTACCGGACTGGTTCCCGGATCGTTCGTGGCCGAACACCGGCGGTGTCAGCAGTGCAACCGCGCAGAGCAGCCGGCCGAGCAGACGCCGCAAGCGAGCGCTACGACGGCAAGGCTTGTGCAGCGGCCCCATGTCCAACGTTCGATCTTCGTTCGTCATCGCAGTCCCCCAATACGGCGAAGCGAGACCGCACCGTAGCAGATGCGGTGGCTGCTAACATCAGCCGATGAGCAAGCCTTCCGACCGCTTCGTTTCGCTCTCGATCGCCGTGTTGACGGTATCGGACACGCGCACGCGTGCCGAAGACAGCAGCGGCGACTATCTATGCCAGGCTGCGCAGGCGGCCGGTCATCGGATCGCTGCACGGGAGCTGCTGCCAGACGACCGCTACCGGCTGCGTGCCGTGGTCTCTGGCTGGATCGCCGACCCGGACATCGATGTAGTACTGATCACCGGCGGCACCGGCTTCACCGGCCGCGATTCGACACCGGAAGCGATCTCGCCCTTGCTGGATCGGGAAATGCCCGGCTTCGGCGAGCTGTTCCGGATGCTGTCCTGGGACGAGATCGCGACTTCGGCGCTGCAATCGCGCGCGTTCGCCGGCATCGCCAATGCCACCTTCGTGTTCTGCATGCCCGGCTCGACATCGGCGTGCCGGACAGCCTGGGACAAGATCATCGCCGCCCAGCTCGACAGTCGCACCCAGCCGTGCAACCTCGCCGCGCTGCGCCCGCGCCTGCGGGAATAACGCCGACACCCGCTCACTCGCGGTCCAGTGCCGCCAGCGCCATTGCCGGTCGGAGCCGTTACCATGACGGTCACACTGGAACCGGGAAGCCGCAGTGACGAAACGGATCAAGAAAAAGGATTACGAGAAACAGCTTCGTGATTTGCAGCTGGAGCTCAATACCCTGCACGCCTGGCTGGCGGCGACCGGCGAACGGCTGCTGGTGATCCTTGAAGGCCGAGACACGGCCGGCAAGACTGGAGTCATCAACGCGATCACGCACCGGCTCAATCCACGCCGAGCCCGCGTTGTCGCGTTGTCGAAGCCGTCCGAGCGCGAGCAGGGCCAGTGGTACTTCCAGCGCTACGTCGAACACCTGCCCAGCGCCGGCGAACTGGTGCTGTTCGACCGCAGCTGGTACAACCGTGCCGGCGTCGAGAAGGTCATGGGCTTTTGCAGCGACGAGGAGTATCACCGTTTCCTGGCTGAGTGCCCGGTATTCGAACGCCTGCTCGCGATCGACGGCATTCGCATCGTCAAGTACTGGCTGACCCTGGACCAGGACGAACAGGAGAAGCGTCTGGCCGAACGCCTGGACGATCCGCGCAAGCGCTGGAAACTGTCGCCGATCGATCTGGCCGCGCGCGAGCGCTACGCCGACTACAGCCGAGCCCGCGACGCCATGCTGCGTGCGACCGACATTGACGAGGCGCCGTGGTGGCTGATCGATGCCAACGACCAGCGGCGCATGCGCCTGAACCTGGTACGACACCTGCTCACGCGGATGCCATACCAGCCGGTCGAGATCGAGAGGCCGGACTTTCCGCCGTTGGCCGGCGAACCCGGCCGCGATCGACCTGCGGTCGACGTGCGCTGGGTGCCCGATACCGACTGATATTGTCGCGGCGATCGCAGCGCATCATTGCGCCAGCCGGCGGTTGCCGCGACAACGTCGAATCTGTCCGGTGCAGCCACCGGCTGGCCAATCGGAACGGTGCCAGCAAAAGCGATCACGATCGATCAAACGGATCTGCCACGTCACCGGTCGGCCGGACGCGTCCACTCGGGTCTCGTTCACGAGTTCAACGTCAACCAGAGCGCTGCCGCTGGCAAGTATCCGGTACTCGAATCTCTGCAGGACCGGATCACCCTCCTCGCCGGTCGACATGCCCTGCTCATTGTCGACCCAAAGCCTGGAGCGATCCTCGGCAACACTGAGCCGTTGCGGATCCCGCCGGCATTCCTCGCTGCCGGCCCAGCCCCAGTCTCCGCGCAGCAAGGACAAGGCATCGGCATCGCCTCGGATCGTCGGCCCAGAACAGGCGGCCAGAAGCAGCACGGTCAACCCCAGTAGAACAGACCTGGACATGTCCTCTCCCCATGTTTGCGCGCAAACGGATCCTGGCCGGTACCCGCAGTTTCAAAGCTCGGCCAGCCATAGAGTACAGCGCTCGGAGCGGACCTGGGGCTCCTACATCTATCGTCGGATCTCGAACGTGGCCGGGGCCGCGGTGGGGTCGCCCGGCTGCCGCTCGACCGCGTCGACGGCAGCCATCGGCGGTCCCTGAGCCAGCCAGCGCTGCAATTTGTCCAGCGCCTGCTCGGTTCCAGCCGCGAACACCTCGACGCGGCCATCGGCGAGATTGCGTGCCCAGCCGCGCAAGCCGGCGCTGCGCGCCTGAGCCTGGGCCGAAGCCCGATAGAACACGCCCTGGACGCGACC
>CAZFUH010000290.1:0-5389 GCA_964522235.1 uncultured Rhodanobacteraceae bacterium | reverse complement strand
GTGTACAGACCGCGCTTGCGCGCGAGCAGGCACAGGCTGCGCTCGGCCTGGATGATGGCGGCGGCCGCATATCCGCAATCGGCATCCAGACCACTGGGCACGTCGATCGAAAACACCGGGGCCGGGTGGGCATTGATCGCGTCGACCAGGATCGCCACGGCGCCTTCGATAGGGCGGGCGAGACCGACGCCGAACAGGCCGTCGACGATCAGATCGGCATCGGGCAATCGTTGTTCGGACTGCCAGCCCTGGATCTGCCCACCTGCCTGCCGCCATTGCCGTGCCGCATCTGCGGCGACCTCGGCTCGTGCGGGCGCCAGCGCCAGCAGGTCGACCTCGACCTGAGTCCGCTCGCGCAACAGGCGCGCGAGCACATAGCCGTCGCCGCCGTTGTTGCCGCTGCCGACGACGATCAGCACGCGACGCGCCTGCGGCCAGTTGCTCCGCAGACAACGCAACAGGACTTCGCCTGCCCGCGCCATCAGCATCATGCCGGTCAAGCCGTGATCGCGCGCCAGCGTTGACTCCAGCGCGTACACCTCGGCAGCCGAGTGCAGCGGTAACGACACGCGGCTAGTTCCGGCCGCTGGCGAGCAGGTGCTGAACGCAGCGATTCAGCAGTGCGCGCAGGATCGGTTCGACGAAGGACGCTTTTTCCTGGCGCCACGAAAAATCGCTCTCATCCATGTAGGCACGCTGTGCCAACTCCAGTTGCACCGCCTCGACGCCCTGATCGGGCCGACCATAATGACGGGTGATATAGCCGCCTTTGAAACGACCATCGACAACATGATCGTAGTCGTCCTGGGCGCCGAGCACCGCCGTCAGCTGACGTGCCAGCTCGGGCGTACAGCTGCGCCCTTCCGCGGTGCCGAGATTGAAGATCGGCAGTCGACCGTCGAACAGAAACGGCACGGTGCTACGAATCGAATGTGCCTCCCACAGCACGACCCGGCCGTGCAATCGGAGCAGACGCGCAAGCTCCCCGGTCAGCGCCTTGTGATACGGACGCCAGTAGCGCTCGACCCGGACTCGAACTTCGGCCGCATCCGGTTCACGCCCCGACAGATAAATCGGTTCGCCGCTGAACTGCACCAGCGGACACAGGCCAGTGGTGTTCTGGCCCGGATACAGCGAGACATCGTCCGGAGAGCGATTGAGATCGACCAGATAGCGCGACCAGTGCGGCACCAGGGTCGATGCCCCGAGTTCGCGGGCAAACTCATACAGTCGACTGACATGCCAATCGGTATCCGGCACGGTGCGGGCCGAAGGCGTCAGACGGTCCTGCAGTTCGTCCGGCAAGGCACGACCGTCGTGCGGCATGCTGATCAGCAGCGGCAACTCCCCCAGATGCAGATCGCAGACGTCCACGACGGCAGTCTAGTCGAGAAACGAGCGCAGAGAAACGAGGCGCCAAGCAGGAGCACGCTCTTCTGTCGTACCCGTCCACTTCGGAATCCTCATCATCCACTCGTCGAAGCGGGTGGTTTCCTGCGAGCCTTCCCTGCCCGGATGCGTAGCCGGGTAGAATCCCGATCATTGCCTGGAGATCCCGCATGAATTCGATCCGCATTGGCATGGGCGACAGCCCGGTCGATTTCCTGACCCGTTTCGGAAACCGGCACGGCCTGATCGCTGGCGCCACCGGCACAGGCAAGACCGTGTCGCTGATGGTGCTGGCAGAAGCCTACTCACGAATCGGTACGCCGGTGATCGTCGCCGATGTCAAGGGCGATCTGGCCGGCATCTCCCAGGCCGGGACGATGAACGAGCGGATCACAGAACGGGTCGAGCGCATCGGCCTGGACGACTACCGCAACGAAGCCAGTCCAGTGATCTTCTGGGATCTGTTCCAGGAACTCGGTCACCCGGTGCGCGCCACCGTATCGCAGATGGGTCCGAACCTGCTCGCGCGCATGCTCGATCTCAACGACACCCAGGCCGGCGCCCTTGCCGTGGCGTTCGAGGTCGCCGACCGCGAGGGCCTGCTGCTGCTCGACAGCAAGGACCTGCGCGCCCTGCTCAACCATGTCGCGGCGAACCGCAAGGCCATCTCGGAAGCCATCGGTCTGGTCAACACCGCTTCGATCGGCGCCATCCAGCGCGCCCTGCTGCGCCTGGAGCAGGAGGGCGGCGAGGCCTTCTTCGGCGAGCCGGCGCTGGAGCTGATCGATCTGATGCGCCAGGACATGAGCGGGCGCGGAATCGTCAACGTTCTATGCGCCGAGCGCCTGCTGCTGAAGCCCAGACTGTACGCAACCTTCCTGCTCTGGCTGCTTTCGGAACTGTTCGAGACCCTGCCCGAAGTCGGCGACCTGGAACAGCCCAAGCTGGTGTTCTTCTTCGATGAGGCCCACCTGCTGTTCGACGATGCCCCCGCCAGCCTGCTGCAGCGGATCGAACAGGTCGTTCGCCTGATCCGATCCAAAGGTGTCGGCGTCTACTTCTGTACCCAGTTGCCGGACGACGTTCCGAACGCCGTGCTCGGACAACTGGCCAACCGGATTCAGCATGGCGTGCGCGCGTTCACGCCGCGCGACCAGAAAGCCGTACGCAGCGCCGCCGAAACCTTCGTCGCCAACCCCGATCTCGATGTCGCCAAGACTTTGATCGAACTCGGCACCGGTGAAGCCCTGGTCTCGACCCTGGACGAAAAAGGCGTGCCGACGCCGGTGCAAAAGACCCTGATCTCACCGCCACGCTGCCGCATGGGCGCGATCACCGACGAGGAACGTCGGACCATTCGCATGCGTTCACCGGTCGGCGCCAAATACGACGCCGTCATCGATCGCGAATCCGCCTACGAGAAGCTCAAGGCACAGGCCGAAGACGCCGCCGCGCGCGGCGCCGACACACCGACCGAACCGGCCCCGCAGGGCGAGCCGGCTGTCGATGGCGGCATGATGGGCCGGATGAAAGAGTGGATGTTCGGCACCAAGCGTCGTCAAGGTGCGCTGGAGGCGATGACCAAGTCGACCATGCGCACGGTCGGCAACCGCATCGGACAGCAGATCGTCCGCGGTGTGCTCGGCGGCATGACCGGCGGCAAACGCTGACATCGGGCGGAGAATTGATCATGGACTGTCCACGCGACGGCAGCAGCCTGACCATCCTGCACCATGAACACCAGGCGTATGAGGGCTGTACCGCCTGCGGCGGCTACTTCCTGGAGCCGCAGCTGCTGCACGAGTCGCTGGGCTTGAACACGCAAGAACTCGCGGAGCGGGTCTCGGACACCGAACTGCCGGTCAGTTCGCTGCTGTGCCCCAAGGACCGGCAGCCGATGCGCGCCCTGGTCTACGAGGAGGTCGAGATCGACCTGTGTCCCGCCTGCGCGGGCGTCTGGCTCGATGCCGGGGAACTCGATGCCATTCTGGCCCGACGCGGCCGCGAGCAGCCGGACGACGGTGACGGCCTCAGCGACTACCTCGACATCGATATCGATGTCGATGTCGATAGTGCGCCCGAGTCGAACAGCGCCGGCTCCAGCGGCCCGAATGACATCGGCGCCGACGCCGCAGACGAGGCTGGCAGCGTGATCGGCGACGCCCTCGAATTTGTCGGCAGCGCAATCGGCTCCCTGTTCGACGGCCTTTGAACGCTCAGAACCAGCGGCGCTGTTCACCCGGGCCGCGACCCTCGACCGCCTCGACATTGCCGACACAGCGGCCGCACAGCTCCGGGTGTTCGGCATGCCGGCCGACGTCGTCGCGGTAGTGCCAGCAGCGGATGCACTTGTCGTGGCCGCTGGCACCGGCGTCGATGCGCACGATGCTGCCGTCGTCCAAGCGAGCCTCGACGCCCTGCCCGGCCAGTTCGCCGGCATCGACCAGGCGCAGGGTTGAGGTGATGAAGAAGAAGTGCAGCTCGTCGGCTACGGCAGCAAAGCGTGCACGCAACTGGGAATCAGCACCGATCCGGACTTCGGCCTGCAACGAGGCGCCGATGCGGCCGTCGGCGCGCATGCCTTCGAGCACACGCGCGACCGCGCCGCGCAGGTCCAGCAGATGTGCGAAGTCGGCGGCGGTGAGGGTGGCATCGGCCGGCATTGCTGCCAGATCGTGGTACCAGGTCGCGAACAGCGGCGAATCGGCGCGCTCACCGGGCAGCGCCTGCCAGATCTCGTCGGCGGTGAAGCTCAGGATCGGCGCCAGCCAGCGGCTCATTGCCTCGCAGATCCGGTACATCGCGCTTTGCGCACTCCGCCGGCCACGACTGTCGGCCGGCATCGTGTACAGCCGGTCCTTGGTGATGTCCAGGTACAGCGCGCCCATCTCGTTGCTGCAGAAGTTCTGCACGCGCTGGACGATTTCGTGGAAGTCGTAACGCTGGTAGGCGGCGACGACGGCGTTCTGAAGCTCATGCGCCTGCGCGACCGCCCAACGGTCGAGCAGCAGCAGCTCATCGTTGGCCAGCAGATGCGTACCCGGATCAAAACCGGCCAGATTGCCGAGCAGGAAGCGCGCGGTATTGCGCATGCGCCGATAGCTGTCGGCGACACGCTTGAGGATCTCGTCGGAGACGCTCATCTCGTTGCGGTAGTCGGTCGCCGCGACCCACAGGCGCAGGATGTCGGCACCGAGCGTTTTCATCACCTGCTGCGGCGCGACCACGTTGCCGACCGACTTCGACATCTTCCGGCCCTGGGCATCGACCGTGAAACCGTGCGTCAGCACCTGCTCGTACGGCGCCACGCCATACATCGCGACCGAGGTCAGCAGCGAGGACTGGAACCAGCCGCGATGCTGGTCCGAACCCTCCAGGTAGAGGTCGGCATGCGGCGACCGGCCATCGTCATGCTGCAATTCCGGTCGCTGGCCGATCACGCAGTAGTGGGTGACGCCGGAGTCGAACCAGACATCGAGAATATCGCCGACCTTTTCGTAGCGCTGCGCCTCGTCGGCCGGCAGCAGTTCGGCCGGATCCAGGTCGTACCAGGCATCGACGCCGCCAGCCTCGACCCGCTGCGCGACCTCGAGCATCAGCTCGGCCGAGCGCGGATGCGGCTCCTGCGTGGCCTTGTCGACGAACAGCGCGATCGGTACGCCCCAGGTTCTCTGACGTGAAATGCACCAATCCGGCCGGCCCTCGACCATGGCCTTGATCCGGCCCTCGCCCCAGGCCGGGAACCAGCCGCCGGCCTTGCCGATGCGCTCGATCTCGGCCAGCGCGTCGCGACGCAGGCCAGCCTGTTCCATCGAGATGAACCACTGCGGCGTGGCGCGGAACGCGACCGGGGTCTTGTGACGCCAGCAGTGCGGATAGCTGTGCTCGTGCTTGCGGTAGGCCAGCAGCATGCCGCGCTCGCGCAGCACCTCGACGATGGCGTCATTGGCCTTCCAGATGTGCTGACCGCCGAACAGCGGCAGATCGGGCTGGAACACGC
>CAZFUH010000289.1:0-5399 GCA_964522235.1 uncultured Rhodanobacteraceae bacterium | reverse complement strand
ACCCGATGACCGCACACCAACGCGAGCAGGACTTCGTCTCGATGCTGCGCGAGAACCACGCGGCGCTGGTTCGACTTGCACGCCACTACGCCGGCCCTGCGGACTGGCAGGATCTGCTGCAGGAGATGCATCTGCAGCTGTGGCGCAGTCACGAAGGCTTTGATGGCCGTGCGCAGCGAACCACCTGGGTGTATCGCGTCGCGCTGAATACCGCGCTCAGTCACCGCCGCAAGCCGGCGCCCCGGCATCAATCGCTGGAGCAGATCCCCGAGCGCGGTGACAGCGGTGAGCCGGTCGACGAGATCGGCGTACTGCAAACCTTTCTGGCGACCCTAGACCCGGTGCAGCGCAGCGTGTTGCTGCTCGATCTCGAAGGGCTGGAGCGCGAGCAGATTGCCGAGGTGCTGGGCTTGAGCGCGAACGCGGTCGCGATCCGCATGACCCGGCTGCGCCACGCCTTCGAAGCGCAGTTTCTGGAGGAGGTGTGATGGACTGGAATCAAATTCGCCGGCAATGGCAGCAGGACGGCGCAAGCGGAGCCCCTGACTCCGACGACGAGCTGATTGCCTCGGTGCGGCAACGCGACGCGAAGCTGCGCAAGCTGGTGCTGCGTCGCGATTGGCTAGAAACTGCCGTCGCCATCGTGGTCGCACCGATCTTCGCCTACGCCGCCTGGCGTGCCGGCTGGCGCGAGGCCTGGTGGCCGATGGCCTTCAGCGCATGGCTGGCGCTGTGGGCGATCTTCGTGCCGTGGAACTTCTGGCGCGTTCGCCGCCGCATGACGCAACCGCGGTCCGAACTGCCCCTGATCGACTACCTGCGGCAGGCGGGTGACGCGATGCGCGATCAGGCGCGGATGCTGGAACAGATCTGGTTCTGGTACCTGGCACCGTGCGCGGTCGGCGTCATCGGACTGGTAGTTTCGGGGCAGGGCTTGACCACCGGCAGCCTGAGCTATGCCGTGTTCGTGCTCGTGTTCTGTCTACTGCTGGGATGGCTGAACCGGCGCGCGGCGCGCACCCACTTTCGCGATCTGGCAGCGCAGATCGATCACCAGCTGACCCGGCTTATCGAGGAGAATGAACGATGAAACCATGGGCGATCACCATGTCTCTGATCTGTGCTTTCGGCGCCGGTGTCACCGCCGCCGCTGAACCGGGCGTTGTCGACGACTGGCTGCGCCAGCATCAACAGTCAGGTCAGATTGCCGCCGCCGCACTGGCTGAGATCCGCGCTGATCAGATTCATGCGCGTGGCTACGGACAACGCAGTCCGGTCGACGCCACGATGCCCAACGCCCAGACGCAGTTCCAGATCGGATCGATCACCAAGGTGTACACCCTGCTGCTGCTGGCCGAACTCGTCGAGGCCGACATCGTGCGCGACACCAGCACGATCGGCGAATGGATGGCGGCTTCGTTCCGGCCGCGGAACCCCGCTGTCGCATCGATCACGCTGCGTTCCCTGGCCACACATACCAGTGGCTTGCCGCGCCTGCCGGCGAATCTCGACCTGGGCAATACGGTCGATCCGTACGCAGGCTATGACCAGGACGCGCTGCACGCAGGACTGAGCCAGGCGCGCGACCAGCAGCCGCTCGGGCGCTTCTATACCTATTCGAATTTCGCCGTCGGCGCACTCGGCCATCTGCTCGGACGTGCAGACCAGCGTGACTATCGGCAGTCGCTGACGGCGCGCGTGATCACGCCCATGCGCCTGCGCAACACGGCATTCGAGCCCGGCGACAATGCCGCTGCGGCAATCGTCGCCGGTAAACCGGTACCGGCGTGGGGTTTTACGGATGCCCTGGCCGCATCGGGCGCTCTCTGGGGCAGCGTTGAAGATCTTGCCCGTCTGGTGCAGATCTATCTGGGCACGCACGAGCATGACTTGCAGCATGACCTGAAGCGGGGCCTGAAAATCGCAGTGACCGATGCCGACGGCTTCGAGGTCACGCCGATCTGGCACGTCGCGCGTGCCGGAGGCGAGCCGATCTACTGGCACAACGGCGGCACCGCGGGATTTCACAGCTTCGTCGGCTTCCGACCCGACCAGCAGCGTGGAATGGCGATCCTGGTCAGTGGTGACGTGTCGCCCACCGCGATCGGTCTGCAGGCGCTTGGCCATCACGATCCGGAGACTACGGCGTACGCTGGCGATCGCTCGATCTTCGGCCAGTATCAGATCAACGAGCGCTTCGGCATCGGTGTGTTCGAACACGAGGGTGTGCTGGCTGCGCAAGCCAGTGGCCAGTCTCCGTTCGCCATCCACGCCGTCGGTGACGGCTGGTATTCTTTCGGTGATATCGACTCAAGTGTGCGCTTCGTGCGTGAGGACGGCGCTGTCGTCGCGCTCGAGCTGGTGCAGAACGGCATCACGCAGAGCGCGAAACGCGTGGCCGATGTCGCCACGGCGACGACGCGACGGGAAATCGCCATCGACGTCACCGAACTGGATGCCTACACCGGCAGCTACGCGTTTGCGCCCGGGGTCGCGCTGACGGTGCGGCGCAGCGACGACGGCATCGAGGCGCAGCTGACCGGCCAGCCCTATTTTCCGGTCCATGCCCGTGCCCCGGACCGCTTCTTCTACAAGGTGGTCGACGCCGAGCTGCAGTTCGAACGCGACGCCGGCGGCAAGGTCTCGGCGGTGATCCTGCATCAGGGCGGCATCGAGCAACGCGCGCCGCGCTCGGACTGAGTTCGGCCTGCAAGTCCGGACGTACTGGAAGCGCGCGCAGACGGGATGGCCCGCAGTCGGACCTCGGATCCCGCTGCGCAACGGTGACGTGCTCAGACGCAGGTCGTGGTCGCCTCTCAATGCCGCGCCCGGCGCCGATTTGCCACCAGGTCGATGAGGCTGACCGCCAGCAAGGCGGCCCCGGCGGCGAGCAGCATCGGCCATGGAGTGCCTTGCAATTGCGGTTGCAGGGCCGTCCAGGCGGCAAGCACGGGCGGTCCGGCAACCACCGCGGCAACGATGCCGACGACAAAGGCAGTCACAGTGCCCAGCTCAGGCGCGACCGCGGCAAGCTCGGGCTGCTCGCGCGTCAGGGCGTCCATTTGGCGCGCGAAGTCCGGCGGCGGCTCGGCGAGCGGTGCCGAGCGCAGCGCTTGATAGACCAGTCGATAGCGCCGTACCGCGATGTCCTCCAGGCCGTCTGCCGGGCGTTCGGCGCGGGACTGAAACTGCGCTTCGCGCGGGTTGTCGATGCCGTTCATGCGTTGCCTCCCAGCAGGTGCTCGAGTTTCCGGCGCAGACGTAGCCGGGCACGGAACAGATAGTTCTTGACCGTGCCCTCAGGCAGGTCGGTGATCTGCGCAACCTCGGCAATGCCGAGTTCGTCCAGGTGGTACAAGGTCACCAGGGTGCGCAGCAATGGCGGCAGAGCGGCGACCGCCTCGCCGAGGCGCTCGACCAGCTCGGCATCGTTGTGCAGTGCTGCCATGTCGACGCCATCATCTACACCTTCCAGCACCGGTTCGTCGTCGTGCCCAGTGTCCGTCACCGGCAACCGGCGGCGCTGCAAGTAGCGGGTGGCGATGCTGAATGCGATCCGCCCGATCCAGGTCGACAAGGTACTTTCGAAGCGAAACTGATGCAGGCGCTGGTGAACGCGAAGAAAGACCTCCTGGCAAAGATCCCGGGTGTCGTCCGGATGCTGGACCATCCGGTAAACCAGATGCCAGACCAGCTTCTGGTGCCGCGCGACAAGGGTTTCGAACGAACCGGGCACACGCGCGCGCACGCTGTCGACGATTTGCTCATCCTCGCTCATGCGCGATGGATACCATCAGCAGGCCGATGGTTGCAGTCGATGCAACCATCGAAGCGAGAATTGCCTGCAACCGATGCTGTGACCGCCGTATCTATCCTCACATCCGAGACATCTCTCGCCCGCCGCCGAGTCCAGCCGTGTTCGACATTATCGCCATCCTTATCCCGATCGTGCTCGCCGTGTGTCTGGTCGCGACGATCCGGATCATCACCAATGCCCGGGTGCAGCGACGTCTGGCCGAGACCCATGCCAGCGAGGAACTGGTTCAGGCGCTGATGCGCTCGGATGCGGCGGCCCGGCGGATCACCTCGCTGAAGTGGGGCTTGGTCCTGACCTGCCTCGGCGCGGCGTTTGTCCTGATCGACGTCCTGGACCTGGACGCAGCCGATCCGACCTCATACGGCCTGCTGTTCATCGCTACTGGGGTCGGCTTGCTCGCGCATTACGTATCCAGCGCTCGCAAGAAGACCTGACGCCAGTCGGCGTCGCGCAACGCGCGGCGCTTTACTTCCCGCGAAAAAGACACTCGCGCACTCTGCGCGGGATCGAGCCCGGCTGTCCGGCGCCCGTGTAGTCCAGCTCGCGACCCTGCTGCAACCACCGATAGGAGAACACTTTCATGAAGACAACACTGATATCGACCGGACTCATGCTGCTGGCAATGACCTGCATGCCAGTACCGGCGCAGGACTCCAAAGGAGCATCCGACGTCATTCCGGACGCCGTACGGATCGAAGTCGAACAACTGATGCAGCGTTACAAGGTGCCGGGGCTGGCCATCGCCCGCATCGAGAACGGTACGGTGCGGTGGACTGGCGCACTCGGCGAGCGGGCGTCGGGCGAGGCGCTGACGCGCGACACCGTGTTCAATGTCGCCAGCCTGACGAAACCGATCTTCGCCACCATGGCCCTGCACCTGGTCGCACAAAAGGAGCTGGATCTGGACGCCTCGCTTGAGTCGCACTGGGTCGACCCCGATGTCGCCGAAGATCCGCGTCATCGGTCGATCACACCGCGCATCGCACTCAGCCACCAGATCGGCTTTCGCAACTGGCGTGGCAACCGGACCCTGGAATTCATCTTCGACCCAGGCAGCCGGCACGAATACTCCGGTGAAGGCTTCGAGTACCTGCGCCGTGCAATTGAGAGGAAAACCGGCAGCGCCATGGCCGAACTGATTCGCCAGCATGTGCTTGCGCCGGCGGGCATGACCCGTACTTCGTTCGGCTGGAACGACGCAATGCGTGAACGCATGACCATGCGTTTCAACGAAGCCGCTGAACGGGTCGGCCAGGGCGATGACCAGCGCACGGCCAACGCCGCCGCCAACACCTTCACCACCATCGACGATTACGCGCGCTTCGCTGCCTGGGTCGCCAACGGCGCCGGTCTGCCGAAGCAGCTGTTCGCGGACATGGCGCGCCCACAGGCGCTGCACGAGAATCCTGCCGAGGTGTTCGGACTGGGCTGGAAGCTGGCGCACGTCGACGGCCATGCGGTATTGATGCACGACGGCCGGGAAGCCGGTATACGCACCCAGGTGGTGGTGTTTCCGGAGTCTCGCGATGCGCTCGTCGTGCTCACCAACAGCTCGAACGGCGAACTGGTCGTACGTCCGATC
>CAZFUH010000288.1:0-5418 GCA_964522235.1 uncultured Rhodanobacteraceae bacterium | reverse complement strand
CAATTCCTGCGCGAGTGGCTGCTGGAACTGGCTCGGCGCGGTGACTGGCGCGGCGTTCTCGCCTTCGACGATACGATGATCGCGACCGGCAACCAGCATCGCTGTCTGCGCCTGCGTGCGCAGATTGCCACCGGCAGCGACGACGACGTGATCCGGCCGCAAGTAGTCGAGCTGTGGGCAAACGGAAGCAGCCTGCCCGACCTGTGCGACCCGGTGCTCGAGCATGGTCGCGAGCGCACCTGGATCGGACCGCGCGAGATCCGGCAACGCCTGCGCCTGGCGGTCCGGGCCGGCAATGGCTCTCTGGCCGGCTACCTTGCCCGGCAGTTGCCGGCATCGCAGCGTGAGCATGGTGAGCGCCTGGCGCGCGCACTCAGCGATCCCGAAGCGACGCTGAAGGCAGCTGTGGCCTGGCCAGATCAGGCCCCGCAGCGCGAGGCGGTGGCGTGGGCGCTGCGCCTGCGCGCGCGCCAGAGCATCGACGATGCGATCGGCCACTGGCAGCAGCTCACGCCCCGGTTCAGTTTCGAAACCGACGAGCACGACGGCATCCTGCGTGAGCTGGCCTTGTACTCGGCGGTCGCATATCGCGATGATGCCGACGACTGGTTTCGACGCGTTCCAGATTCATTGCACGACGAACAACTGGTCGAATGGCAGCTGCGGGTCGCCTTGGCGCGCCTCGACTGGCAGGCGGTACGCGACCTGGCGACGCAAGCCCGGTCACCGCTGTCCGCTTCGCCGCGAATGCGCTACTGGCACGCTCGCGCCCTGCTCGAACTGGAACAGACTCAGGCCGCCGGACTGCTGTTCCAGGTTCT
Source organism: uncultured Rhodanobacteraceae bacterium (assembly GCA_964522235.1). Classification (GTDB taxonomy): domain Bacteria; phylum Pseudomonadota; class Gammaproteobacteria; order Xanthomonadales; family UBA2363; genus Pseudofulvimonas. The sequence continues at coordinate 4,597 of CAZFUH010000288.1, read as the reverse complement.
CGCCGGCGAGGCGAACTACCACGGTTTTCTCGCTGCCGACCGGATCGGTGCCGCGTATCCTCTGTGCCCGCTGGAAGTCGCTTCCGACCCCGAGCGCGAGTCCCGATTGGGCGCCAACATCGACCTGCTGCGGGCGCTGGAACTGCATGCGGTCGGTTGGTACCACCAGGCCGCGCGCACCTGGGAGCATGCGCTGCGCGATGCCAGCCGCGAAGATCGTCTGCTGGCGTTGCGTCTGGCCGATCGCCAGGGCTGGTACGACCGTGCCGCCTTCAATCTTCGCGGCGAAGACGAGCTGCGCTTCTACTCGCTGCGGTTTCCGATTGCCGAGCGCGAACTGGTCGAGCGCGAAGCGCGCGCAAACGACCTCGACAGTGCCTGGATCTATGCTCTGATTCGGGCCGAAAGCGCCTGGCAGCCGCATGCCCGCTCCCATGCCAATGCCCATGGCCTGATGCAGCTGCTGCCCGCGACCGGTCAACGGATGGCGCGGGAACTCGGTCTGGCCTGGTCCGGCACCGGCGCCCTGCTCGAACCGAAGACCAATATCCGCCTGGGCACGCGCTATCTGGCGCGCCAGGCCAAGCGCTTCGAGCACAGCCCCTGGCTGGCCAGTGCGGCGTACAACGCCGGGTCGGCACCGGTCGAACGCTGGCTCGACCAGCGCGGTCACCTGCCGGCCGACGTGTTTATCGAGACGATCCCGTATCACGAGACTCGCGCCTATGTGCCGCGCATCCTTGCCTTCAGCGTCATCTACGACTGGCGCCTGCATGGCAAGGCACGACCGCTGAGCAGCCGTCTGCCCGATCCCGGACAGCGCTATGCCGGGATGCCGTCGCTGGAACAGGCCCGGCCGTTCGTCTGCCTTGGCGCCGAGCATCGGCGTGAAGAGGTCGGCGCAATCGGCGATCGCCCGGTCCTCGACCGGTCCCTGAGCGCCGACGCAGAGAGCACGCCATGATCGCAAGCCACGCAACCGGTCCCTCGCTGCCGGTCGCCGGCCGCGTCGTCGTGCTCGGCGGCACCGGCTTCGTCGGCCGCCAGTTCATCGCCCATCTGGCCAACGCCGGCTATTCGGTCACCGTACTCAGCCGCAATCGCGAAATGAAACGGGAGCTGCGGGTACTGACCGGCGTGCGCATGTCGACCCTCGATCCGTACGACCGCGGGCGACTGGCCAAGGCGTTCACCGGGGCTGACGCCGTGGTCAACCTCGTCGGCATCCTCAACGAACGCGGTTTTCGCGGCAAGGGCTTTCGCAAGGCCCATGTCGAACTGACCGAACATGTTCTGGCTGCTTGCGAACAGGCCGGCGTGCACCGGCTGCTGCAGATGAGTGCGCTGCGCGCCGGCGAGGGCGAAAGCCACTACCTGATCACCCGCGGCGAGGCCGAAGCACGGGTCATGGCCTCGGGCCTGGACTGGAGCATCGTCCGGCCGAGTGTGATCTTCGGGCCCGGCGACGGGCTGTTCTGCCGCTTTGCCGGACTGCTGCGCCTGCTGCCAGTGCTGCCGCTCGCGCGCGCCAAGGCCAAGTTCGCCCCGATCTTTGTCGGCGACGTCGCCACGGCGATGTTGCGCATCCTGACCCGAACCGACAGCATCGGCGAGGTCTACGAGCTGTACGGACGTCAGGTCATGACCCTGGCCGAGATCGTGCGCTATACCGCCCGACAACTGGGATTGCGCCGGCTGATCGTGCCGCTGCCGGATGCCCTTGGCCGGGTCCAGGCCTGGATCGGCGACGTGCTACCGGGCAAGCCCATCTCCAGCGACAACTACAAGTCACTGAAGCTGGATTCGGTCGGCACCCGCGATGGCTTGGCCAGACTCGGCATCGCGCCGACGCCGATCGCAGCGGTGGTTCCGTTCGTGCTCGGTGGCAGCCGGCGGCAGGCCCTGCTGGATCGGCATCGAGGCAGTGGCGGCGGTTGAATTCAATGGCCTGGGTCGCCGACCTCATGCTTCGATCACGCTGCCGGGAGGGCTGAGAAATGGCGGCTAGCCGCTGGGGGGTGCCGGGGTTTGCCACCTATCGGGTCGGCGGCTCGGTCCGGGACCGGCTGCTCGGACGGCAGGTCGTCGATCACGACTATGTCGTGGTCGGGGCATCACCGGAGGCGATGACTGAACGGGGATTCAAGCCTGTCGGGCAGGATTTTCCGGTATTTCTGCATCCGGATACGCACGAGGAATACGCGCTGGCGCGGACAGAACGCAAGAGCGGGCGCGGCTATCGCGGCTTCACCGTGCTCGCCGACGCAAACGTGAGCCTGAGCGACGATCTGCGCCGCCGCGATCTGACCATCAATGCCATCGCTGAAGACGAGAGCGGACGGCTGATCGACCCGTACGGCGGTCGAGCCGATCTTCAGGCGCGCGTGCTGCGTCATGTTTCACCGGCCTTCGTCGAAGATCCGGTGCGACTGCTCCGGGTCGCGCGTTTCGCCGCCCGCTATGCACCGCTCGGCTTCACCGTCGCCGCCGAGACCATGCACATGCTGCGAGCGATGGTGGCAGCCGGCGAGATCGACTCCCTGGTTCCGGAGCGGGTCTGGTCCGAGCTCGAGCGCGCGCTGCGCGAGCCGCGACCGAGTGCGTTCTTGCGGGTGCTCCGCGATTCCGGCGCACTGGCCGTGCTGCTGCCCGAGCTGGACCGCCTGTATGGTGTGCCGCAGCGGGCCGAGTACCACCCGGAGATCGACACTGGCCGGCACCAGGAACTGGTGTCGGACATGGCCGCGCGACTGGCCCCGGGCGACAGCATCGTCGGCTATGCGGCCTTGCTGCACGATCTCGGCAAGGGCGTCACTCCGTCGGATGTGCTGCCGGCGCATATCGGTCACGAACACGCCGGCCTGGCCCTGGTCGACGCCGTCAACCAGCGCTTGAAGGCGCCGCGCGAACATGGCGAACTGGCGCGACTGGTCTGCCGGTACCACCTGGAAGCGCACCGGGCACTGGAGCTGCGAGCAAAGACCGTGGTGGACCTGCTCGATCGGCTCGACGCCTATCGCCGCCCGGAGCGATTCCAGCGCTTTCTTGTCGCCTGCGAAGCCGACAAGCGTGGTCGCGGCGGCCGCAGCGAGGCACCCTACCCGCAGGCCGAGCATCTGCGTCGAGCCTACGACACCGCAATCAAGGTGCGTGCTGCGGATCTGGCCATTGACGGCCTCGACGGCCCAGCCATCCGTGAACGGCTGCGCCGAGCACGGGTCACGGCGCTGAAGTCAGCGTAGGAGCCTGTCGTTCTGTTCGGGTTCCGAAAGGCTTCAAATTGTGATGCGGTCGGCGCTTTCACACAAAAATCAGCCCCATCTTGTGAACTTTCGTGTCAATCGACGAGAAGGGCTTGCCAACAGCAAGAACGAGGCGGACCCTGTGAGACGGGGCAATAGTGAATTTGCCTCAGCCACACCACAGGGGCATAAGGCCAACGTCGATGAACTGGCATCACCGTTCCAGCAGCAGTCTGCTCGCAGCCGAACCGGTCGAGCAGAGCATGCCCGAAGACGTCGGCGTTCCGATTCCTGCGCCGGACAGTTCGAGCGCAGACAGCTGGGCGCAGCTGGGGACGCGGCTGCGCAACGATCTGCGGATGACGACGATCTGCCTGTGCGGCGTCCTGACCGTGGTCACGATCACGCCATTCGCCTTTTATCGACTGATCAATCAGCAATGGTCGGCGGCGATCATCGACTTCCTGATCGTCCTGTTCATCGCTGGAATCAGCGGGTACGCCTGGCGAACCGGTCGAAGCGGAGGACCTGCCGTCGCCATGGTTGCGCTCTCCTCGATCAGCTGCGTCGTCGCTGCAAGCCTGCTGGGCCTGGCCGGCGCGCTGTGGATCTACACCACGATGATCATGAATTTCTTCCTGGTCGCACGCCGCTATGCGCTATTGGTCAACGCCAGCCTGATCGCGTCGATTGCGCTGTTTTTCGATGTCTTCGCGCAGCCGGTCGAGGTGTATTCGTTTGCCGCCACCGGCGCACTTGTCTGTCTGTTCAGCACCTTGTTCGCATCGCGCACCGAGCAACAGCATCAGCAACTGCGGGCATTGGCGTCGCTGGATCCGCTGACCAGTGCCGGCAATCGGCGCCTGATGGAGGCCGACCTGCACACCACTGCCTGCGCGAAACATGGCAATCTGGGCAAGGCCGTGGCCATCCTCGACCTGGATCATTTCAAGCGCGTCAACGACCGCTTCGGTCACGAGGCCGGAGACTGCGTATTGATCGACTTCGCGCATATCGTCCGTTCGACGCTGCGCCGTGGCGATCGCCTGTACCGCTACGGTGGCGAGGAATTCGTCCTGTTGCTTTCGGACCTCGGACGCAGTGACCTGGAGACCGTGCTGAACAAATTGCGCGAACGTATCGGCCTGCGGTTGCGCAGCCCGGGCGGTCCGGTGACCGTTTCGATCGGCGTCGCTCTGCTGCATCAGGGCGAAGACTGGACGGCGTGGCTGGGACGTGCCGATGGCGCTTTGTACACAGCCAAGCGCGAGGGCCGGGATCGCATCGTGATCGACGGCTTCTAGGAGCCTGGGCGGTAGAAACGTTCGAGGCGAAAAGTTGACTGCGCGAGGACA
>CAZFUH010000287.1:0-5439 GCA_964522235.1 uncultured Rhodanobacteraceae bacterium | reverse complement strand
GCTCAGCTTCCTCCAGGTAGTGCGTGGTTAGAATCACCGTCGTGCCGGCGGCGTTGATTTCGCGAATGAAACTCCACATCGAGCGCCGGATTTCGATGTCGACCCCGGCAGTCGGCTCGTCGAGGATCAACAGCCGAGGTTCGTTCATCATGGCCCGGGCAATCATCAGCCGCCGCTTCATACCGCCGGACAAGGTCCGCGACATGGCGTCGCGCTTGTCCCACAACGACAGCGCCTTCAGATAGGTCTGTGCGCGTTGCAGCGCAAGCGGACGCGGGACGCCGTAGAAGCCGGCCTGCTCGAAGGCCACGCGCAGCGGCTTCTCGAACTGATTGAAGTTGAGCTCCTGCGGCACCAGGCCGATCAGGCGCATGGCCTGGCTGCGCTGCTGGCGGACGCTGACGCCGAATACTTCGGCATCGCCGTCGCTGGCGTTGACCAGGGACGAGATAATGCCGATCAGAGTCGACTTTCCGGCGCCGTTGGGGCCGAGCAAGGCGAAGAAATCACCGGCTGCGACCTCCAGCGAAACCCTTTTCAGGGCTTCGACGCCGTTGCCGTAGCGCTTGCTAAGACCGTGGATGGCCAGGGCGGGGAGGGTCGGGACGGAGGTGGTCATGCTTGGGGCTGGGCGAACGGCCCGCTAGTATAAGCCCCCCGCCGTACCGTTCACGGCCTTCGCTGCCGTACGGCCGCCATAGAACTTCCTCCATGATTGAACACTTCGAGCTGACGTTCGTATCCAGCCGCATGCTTGCCCCGGGCGTGTGCCACTATGCCTTTCGCCGCAGCGATGGCCGCGACCAGGCGTTCATCCCCGGTCAGTTCGTGCAAGTGCACTTCCATCATCAGCAGGTGCAGCTCAAGCGCAGCTATTCCATCGCGACCGTCACCGAAGGTGACGCCGTCGGCATGATCGAGATGGCCGTGTCATTCGTTCCCGGCGGCGCGGCGACCGCCTTGTTCGAGGGTCTGTCGGCTGGCGACCGGATCGAGGTCAGCGGCCCCTATGGACGCTTCGTGCTGCACGATGACGATGACAATCGCCGCTACCTGCTGGTCGCGACCGGCACCGGAGTGACGCCGTATCGGGCGATGCTGCCGCTGATCCGCCGACGCATCGCCGAGCGCGGTCAACGGTTCGTGCTGCTGTTCGGTGCCCGATCGCCGGCGGAGCTGCTGTATGGCGAGGAGTTTCAGGCCTTTGCCGATACCCATCCGGAGTTCGAGTTCCGCCCATGCTTCTCCCGAGCCGGTCGCGACGTGCCGCGCGGCAATGATCGTCATGGCTATGTCCAGGACCATGTCGCCGAGCTGGAACCGGATGCGCTCGGCGACATCGCCTACCTGTGCGGCAATCCGAACATGGTCGACACCATGTTCAACGTCCTGAAGCAGGCCGGCTTGCCGATTCCGCGCATTCGACGCGAGAAGTACATCTCGCCGCCGGCGCCGCGCGTGGCCATTGCTCCGGCGCAAGCGTGAGTGCCTGGTACCGAGTTCCGCGTCCCGACCCATGCCGGCAGACCGGGCATGACCATCCGCACACGCCCGGACTGTCCGCATTCGGGCATCATGGCGCCTAGCTCAAGGGGATGACGATGTCGTTGTACCGAATTGCGCTGGTCCTGGCCCTGGCCGGTAGCGCGGAAATCAGCCATGCCGGGATCGAATTCGAGCCCTGCGAGTTGCTCGGCCCGCGCGGCGTAGGCGGTGTCAAGGCCGAGTGCGCAAGTTTCGAGGTGCCGGAAAATCGCGCCGAACCCGGACAGCGTCGTATCCAGCTGAAACTGGCCCGGGTGCGGGCACGCGCCGCGGCCGAATCCGATCCGATCGTGTTTCTGGCCGGCGGTCCCGGTCAGTCGGCGACCGAAAGCTATCCCCAGGCCGCGCCGGCCTTTCATCGTCTGCTCGCCGACCGCGACGTGATCCTGCTGGATCAGCGCGGCACCGGCGGCTCGCACCCATTGCGCTGCGAGTTCCCCGACCTGGCCGATCCGGCGCTCGCCGCGCCCGATGCCGAGGCGGTGAAGCAGCTCGCCCGCGATTGTCTGTCCGAACTCGATGCTGACGTCGGCCACTACACCACGCGTGACTATCTGGCGGATCTGGAGGCCGTGCGCGAAGCGCTGGCGATCGAGCAGTGGAATCTGGTCGGTGGCTCCTACGGTACGCGTGTCGCCTTGAGCTACATCCAGGCGCATCCGGAGCGCATCCGCAGTGCCGTGCTCGATGGCGTGGTGCCCCAGGACGTCGCCTTGGGACAGGATCACGGCAGCAATCTCGACACGACTCTGGCCGCTCAGTTCGCCCGCTGCCGGCAGGATCCCGTCTGCCTGGAAACCCACAGCGATCCGGCCGAGGTATTGAGTGAACTGCGTGAGCGCTACCGGCGCTGGCCGACGACGGTGGTGATTCCCGACCCGCGCAGCCATCGTCCGACTGAGGTCGCGCTGAATCATGAGACGCTCGCCAGCACCGTACGCCTGTATGCCTACTCGCCGGAGACGGTCGCCCTGCTGCCGCTGCTGCTGCATCAGGCCCGTGAGGGCGACCCGCAACCCTTGCTGGCGCAGGCGCGGATGATCTTCAGCGAGATCGGGGACATGATCGCGCACGGTCTGCAGCTTTCGGTCAGCTGCAGCGAGGACGTTCCCTGGCTGCAACCGCTGGTCGACGACGACAGCCTGATCGGTGCCGAACTGGTCGGAATGCTGATCGCCCAGTGCGAGGTCTGGCCAGTAACCCAGGCGCCGGCGGCGTTCAAGCAGCCGGTCGATGCCGACCTGCCGGTGCTGCTGCTGTCCGGCGAGTTCGATCCGGTGACGCCCCCCACCTATGCTGAGCGCGCTCAAGCGACGCTCGGCAATGCCCGGCACCTGGTCGCGCCGGGGCAAGGCCATATCGTGATGACACGTGGTTGCATGCCGCGACTGATGACCGAGTTCATTCGCGAACTGCAGGTACACGAGCTGGACGCCGGCTGTTTGCAACGGTTGGTGCCAACGCCGTTCTATCTCGACTTCAACGGCCCTTCACCATGACCGGCACGGATGTCCACGACGCCGTAGCGGCATCGGCGCCCAGGGCGGTGGATTTGCGGGCTTGTTTTCCGATCTGCGATCCGACACCACGGCCGCACGCAGCCGAACAGAGGAGTAGCGAGGTGCGCAATGCTTGAGGTGCACGATCTGCACAAGGCGTTCGGCAAGGTCAAGGCCGTCGACGGTGTCAGCTTCCGAGCCGCCGACGGTCAGATCACCGGCCTGCTCGGTCCCAATGGCGCCGGCAAGACCACGACCTTGCGCATGCTCTATACGCTGATGAAGCCCGACCGGGGCCAGGTGCGTATCGATGGCATCGACGGCCATGCCCGTTCGCTGGACGCGCGTCGGCGCATGGGCGTGCTGCCCGACGCCAAGGGGCTGTACAAGCGCCTGACCTGCCGCGAGAACATCGAGTATTTCGGCCGACTTCAGGGTCTGGACGAGACGACCTTGCAGCAACGGACCGACGAGCTGATCCGGGCACTGGATCTGACCGAGGTCGCCGACCGCAAGGCCGAGGGCTATTCCCAGGGCCAGCGGGTCAAGACTGCGATTGCTCGCGCCCTGGTTCACGCTCCACAGAACGTATTGCTCGACGAGCCGACCAATGGTCTGGACGTGATGTCGACACGGGCGATGCGCCAGTTTCTGCTCGGTCTGCGCAAGGCCGGGCACTGCGTTCTGTTTTCCAGCCACATCATGCAGGAGGTCGCGGCGCTGTGCGACCGGATCGTTGTCATCGCCCACGGGCGCGTGGTGGCCGATGGAACAGCCGATGAGCTGCGCGCGCAGACCGACCGGGACAATCTCGAGGACGCCTTTGTTCGCGTCATCGGCAGCGAGGAGGGTCTGTCATGAGCGCGTGGTGGGTGGTGTTCAAGAAGGAGGCGTCGGAGAATGTTCGCGACCGCCGGACCATGCTCAACTCCCTGGTCTACGGTCCGCTGTTCGGCCCGCTGTTGTTCGTCGCCTTGATGGGCATGATGCTGGGCAAGGCCAGCGAACGTGCCGAGCGCACCCTGGAACTGCCGGTCGTCGGCGGCGAATACGCTCCGAACCTGATCGACTACCTGCGCCAGGCCGATATCGAGATCAAGCCGGCGCCGGAAGATCCAGAGCGGGCCGTGCGCGATCAGGATGAGGAGCTGGTCTTGCGCATCCCCGACGGATTCGGCGAGCGTTGGCGTGAAGGTCGATCGGCGCCGATCGAGCTGATCTACGATGATTCCCGCCAGTTCACTGCGACCTCGGTGCGTCGGGTCAGCGCCGTTCTGGAGGCCTATGGCGGTACCCACGCGGCCTTGCGGTTGACCGCACGCGGCGTCCATCCAGAACTGGTGCGGCCGGTGGTGATCGTCAAGCGGGACCAGTCCAGCCCGCAGAGCCGGGCTGGGATGATCCTGGTCTTTCTGCCCTATATCCTCATCCTCGGCGCCTTTCTCGGCGGCATGTACCTGGCGATCGATACCACGGCCGGTGAGCGCGAACGGCAGTCGCTGGAGGCGCTGCTGATCAATCCTGTCCCGCGCAGCCAGATTCTGGCCGGGAAGCTGCTTGCGACGACAATGTTCGCGTTGGCCGCGTTGGCCATTTCCCTGGCCGGCTTCGTCGCCTTCCTGCGCTTCATCCCGACCGGACCGCTGGGTTTCACCATCGGCCTGGACGGAACCACGGCGTTGTTCGCCCTGATCACGATCACACCGGTGGCCCTGCTCGCGGCCAGCTCACAAACCCTGGTCGCCGCGTTCAGCAAGAGCTTCCGTGAGGCTCAGACCTGGCTGAGCATGTTGATGCTGGTGCCGGCGCTGCCGTCGCTGGTCATGGCCGTGATGCAGATCAAGCCGCTGGACTGGATGTACGCGACGCCGTTGCTCAGCCAGCACGTGATCATCACCCAGCTGGTACGCGGCGAGTCGGTGCTGCCCTGGCAATATGCCGCCAGCTTCGCCACGACCACGGTACTCGGTCTGCTGCTGGCCTGGCTGGCGACCGCGATGTACAAGCGCGAACGGCTGGCGATCTCGGCGTGACCCGGTCCAGGCCGAATATCCGGTGACCCGTTGGCAGGGCGGCCGTCAGGCCGCTCGCTGCGACCGTGGCCCCGGCGTCGAGCAAGCTCGTCGCTACAATTCCTCGCAATTTATGGCACGCCGCATCATGCAATTGTAGAGCGCGGCTTGCAGGCTGCGTGAGAACGCCCGCTCGTTTTCGTTGTTGACGGTGCTACGGGAAAAGTTGGGGGGACTCAGCGCGTGCCGCGCCTCAGCGGCGTCTCGACGCCCTGGCGACGAACGAATGCGGGCTAGTGTAGTGCGCCGGAAGTTTCGCACCATTCTTGCTTGGTCTTCGGCCCCGATCCGGCGTTGCTCGTCGTCGCCATAGCGCTGCTATG
>CAZFUH010000286.1:0-5449 GCA_964522235.1 uncultured Rhodanobacteraceae bacterium | reverse complement strand
GGCTACACTGCCACCGATCCCAGACGAACCACTCCCGATGCTGATTCCCGTAGTCCTCTCAGGTGGTGCCGGCACCCGACTCTGGCCGGTTTCGCGCCAGGCGCATCCAAAGCCGTTCATGACCCTGGCCGATGGCCGCAGCCTGTTGGCGAAGACCCTGGACCGGGCGCTGCATGTCGCCGATGCGCAGGCACCGATACTGACGGTGACCGGGCGCGACTACTATTTCCTGACCCGCGACGAGTATGCGGCGCATGCAAACGCGCAAACGCGCGAACTGCCGTTTCTGCTCGAACCGGTCGGCCGCAATACGGCGCCGGCCGTGCTCGCGGCGGCGCTGGAACTGGGCCACAGGTACGGTGATGACACGATCCTGCTGGTACTGCCGGCCGATCACCTGATCCGTGATCTCGATGCGTTTGCCGAAGCGGTGCGGCAGGCGCGCGTGCTCGCGACGGCCGGTGAGCTGGTGACGTTCGGCATTCATCCGACCCATGCCGAAACCGGTTATGGCTACATCCATCGAGGCCAGGCGTTTGCCGATGGCAGCGGCTATCGCGTCGCCGCCTTCGTCGAGAAGCCGGATCTGGCGACCGCGCAGGCCTACCTGGCCAGCAGCGAGTACTACTGGAATTCCGGCATGTTCTGCTTCAGCGTGCGTGGTTTGATCGCAGCCGCACAGGCGATCGCGCCCGAGCTGCTGGCGGCGGTTCGCGACTGTCACCGCCAGACCAGCCAACAGGACGGACTGCCGGTCGAACTGCCTTCGGCCGCGTTCGCCGCGCTGCCGGACATCTCGATCGACTACGCGATCATGGAGAAGGCGCCGCGGCAGGCCGTCGTTGCCGGCCGCTTCGACTGGAGCGACATCGGCTCGTGGAAGGCAATCAGCGAGCTCGATGAGCCCGATGCCGATGGCAACCGCGTGCATGGTCCGGCGATCGTCATCGACAGCCGGGATTGCTACGTGCAAAGCGACAAGCGCCTGGTCGCAGCGGTCGGGGTCCGGGATCTGGTTATCGTCGATACCGGCGATGCCGTCCTGGTCTCCGATCGCGAGCACGCTCAGCAGGTCAAGCGCGTGGTCGAACAATTGCGCGCCGAGCGTCATGACGCAGCGACCTTTCATCAGACCGTGCATCGGCCCTGGGGCAGCTACACCGTGCTCGAGGATGCGCCGGACTGCAAGGTCAAGCGCCTGGTCGTCAAGCCTGGCCAGGTACTTTCGTTGCAGAAGCATTTTCGCCGCAGCGAACACTGGACCGTGGTTCACGGTACTGCGAAGGTCCGGGTCGGCGACGACGAGTTTCTGCTTGAGCGCAACCAGTCGACCTACATCCCGATGAACACCTTGCACCGGCTGGAGAACCCGACCGCTGAGGACATTGCCCTGATCGAGGTGCAGTGCGGCGATTATTTCGGCGAGGATGACATCGTCCGGCTCGAAGACGTCTATGGTCGCAGCTGAGCGTCGCCGTTGCCGATATCCGATCGAACAATTGCAATATGTTTGCAGGCTGTGCATACTTCCGGCGTTCGCCTGGACAGCTGTTTCGCCAACGTGACTGCGCTGTTGAAGCAGCGCCGGTACTCGGGTCCGCGAATCAACCAATCTCGGAGGGAGGTCTCCATGTTGCATGTCACGCCCGGGATGCGGGCTTTCGTCGTCGCTGCCGTCCTGCTGCTGGCACCTGCGCATCAGGTCCAGGCCGAACAGGCCGAGAGTTCATCGAGCAGCGGCTACTCGATCGAACAGTTCATGCAGGCGCCCGCGTTCGACGACATGCGCATCTCGCCGGGCGGAACCTATATCGCCACCCTGGTACCGATCGAATACAGCCGGATGGTGTTGGCGGTATTCGAGCGCAAGACGATGCGGCGCACGGCAACGCTTGCGTTGTCCAGGGGCGAAAGCGTGTACCGGTTCGACTGGGTCAGCGACCGTCGGCTCGTCGTTTCGCCGGCCCGCCAGGAAGGCATGCTTGACGTACCGGTGCCGACCGGGGAACTGATTGCCGTTGATGCCAACGGCAAGCGTACCGTGCCACTTTTCGGCTATCGGCTGGCAAGAGAAGGCAGCCAGGCCACCAATATCCGTGGTCCGGTCGCCGAACAGGCCAGCGCTCATGTGCTCGATCCGCTGCCAGGCCAGGAGCACCAGATCCTGATCAAGGTGGTGCCGTGGGACGCGGCGGAGGGCCAGCTCAACGAGGTCAGGCGCATGAATCTGCGATCGGGCCGATCGTCGCCGGTTGCCCGGGCGCCTGTGCGCAACGCCGATTTTTTAACCGATCTGGACGGAAATGTTCGATTTTCCTGGGGAAGTTCACTAGCCGGCCACCAAGAACTATACGCGCGCCCGGCGTCTGGAGGAGAGTGGCGCAGGATCAACGATTCTTCAGAATCCGGAGTCGGCATCGTGCCGATCGGGTTCGAACGCGGCAATCGGCGTGCCTACGTCATCGTGGAAAAAGCGAGCGGACCGAGCACGCTTGAGCTACTGGATCTGGAGACCGGAGAGCGCCGCAATGTCACCGGTGATCCGGTCGCCGACATTGGTCAGGGCCTGTTCAACGCCGAGGGGGAGCTGTATGCGGTGATCGTCGAGCCGGATCGTCCACGGCTGCTGTACGTCGACCCGTCCGGACCCGATGCCGATCTGAGCAGGGCACTGGAACAGGCGTTCGAAGGTCAGTTCGCGCACTTCACGAGTTTCACCCGCGACGAGGAATACGGCCTTGTCCATGTCCGCAGTGACCGTAATCCCGGCCAGTTCTACATGTTCGAGATGGAGCCGATGCGGGCCAGCTACCTTGCCGCCAGCCACGAGGGCCTTGACCCGGAGCGGATGTCGCCGATGCGGCCGATCGTCGTGTCCACTGACGATGGCGTCGACCTGCGCGGCTATCTGACGTTACCGAATGGTGTCGTCGACAACAAGCCGCCTTTGGTGGTGCTGCCGCATGGTGGGCCGCACAGTGTGCGCGACCACTGGCAGTTCTATCCGGAGGTACAGCTGTTCGCGAGCCGCGGCTACGCGGTGCTGCAGATCAACTTTCGGGGCTCGGACGGGTATGGTCAGGCGTTCAGGAATGCCGGTTTCCGACAATGGGGCGGCCTGATGCAGGATGATCTCGCCGCGGCGGTGCGCTGGGCGGTCGCCGAAGGACTTGCCGACCCGGAGCGGATCTGCATATACGGCCATAGCTACGGCGGCTATGCCGCGATGATGAACCCGGCTCGCTTCCCGGATCTGTATCGCTGTGCGGTCGGTTATGTCGGCGTCTACGATCTGCGTCTGATGTACACGGATGGCGAAATCCGCCAGGTTCTGTATGGCCGTGCATTTCTGGATCGAGCCCTTGGCAATGAGTTTCTGCAGAAATCCTCGCCGGTAGCGCATGCCGATCGGATCAAGGTGCCGGTCATGCTCGTGCACGGCGGTGAGGATCAGCGTGTCCCGATCAGTCACGCCGAACGCATGCGCGCGGCATTGCGTGCGGCCGGCAACGAGCCGGAGTGGCTGGTCGAGCGTCGTGAAGGACACGGTTTCTTCAACAAGGAAAGCCGGATCAAGCTGTACGAACAGCTGCTCGCGTTCTTCGACCGCCATATCGGCGCGGATGCGAACGCATCGAAAGAGGCGACGGAATCTCCTTAGCGTCGCTGCGACGATTTCGAGCACCGCGCCGTCCTTGGAAGGTAAGGACGGACGGTGCCCGGCAGTGTCGACATACTGCTTTCCCTTTTCCTTGGCAGCCAAGCCAATTCGGCATCTCCGGCCTTTTTCTGGACAACGAACTAGGAGAGAATATGGCTATTGGGAAAGTCCGGACGGCAGCTTGTGTCCTGATGCTGGCACTGTTGCCCCCCGCCCCGACGTATTCTGCGGATGACAACGGCACTGCGGCGGGCGGTCGCAGCGGCGCGAAATCAATCAGCAACCGCGAGATCATCTCGCAGAGTCATGCCTATATGGCCGGGCATCCGGACCAGCGCTGGCGCCGTGATGCGCTGCAGGCCTACCGGAAGGGGCGCCATCGGGATGCATTGCGCGATTTTCGCCGTGCCGCCCGTCATGCCGACAAGGTGTCGCAGGCGATCATCGCGCAGGCTTACTGGCAGGGCGAGCTTGGTCTGCCGCAGGACCGCGCGCTGGCCTATGTCTGGATGGATCTTGCCGCCGAGCGCGGGTATCGAGACATGCTCGCTTGGCGCGAGAGCTACTGGTCGAAACTCACCGAGGCCGAGCAAGCCAGGGCTTTGGAGGCCGGGCGGGAAGTTTTCGCCGAGTATGGCGACGAGGCGGCCAAGCCACGCCATCGCCGGCAGATGATCTGGTCCCGTTACGCCAGTGCTCGTACGCGGACCGAGCACCATGGTTTCAAAATGGTGATCCTGCATGGCGGCCAGCCCGGGAGAAGTCAGCGCGTTCACGGCGATCAGTTCTACGCCGACGAGCATTGGGATTCGGACGAGTACTGGGACAACCAGGATTACTTGTGGCATGCGATCGGGCGCGGACAGGTCGATATATTGCCGCTGCGTCCTCTGAGAGAGGACGAGCTGCCATGATCAGCCACGGTTTCTGGAGGTCCGTATGTCCCGCATCAGCCTGTTCAATAGCCTGTTTCGGATCTGTCTCTGTCTTCCTGCCGCCGCCGGTGGGATCGCGTTTGCCTCGACCTGGGAGGAGCCGACACCGTCGGAGCTGGCGGCTCGCGACGATCCCGCAATCGTCGCCAGCGAGACTTTTTTTAACGGTCATCCCGACCTGAAATGGCGTGCGCTGGCGGTCCAGGCCCGTGACCAGGGCCATTGGTCGCGAGCCTACACGTACTTCCGGCGCGCCGCCCGCTACGCCGACAAGGCGTCACAGGCGATGGTCGCGGAAATGCTCTGGGAAGGTCGAGGTGTCGACGTCGACCGCCCGCTGGCCTATGTCTGGATGGATCTGGCTGCTGAGCGGGGACGAGAACAATTCGCCCAGTGGCGAGAGCTGTACTGGCTGCAGCTGACTCCTGAGGAGCGCTCCGAGGCGCTACGCATCGGAGCTCAGGTCTACGCCGAGTATGGCGACGAAGTTGCCAAGCGCCGCCAGGAAGGCGCGATGCGCCGCGCCCGTCAGCAGATTACCGGTAGCCGCACCGGCTATGTCGGCTTCCTCTCCGTTCAGTCCGTGGTCAACGGTCAGTACCAGGGCCAGATCGACGGTGCGCTGTTCTACGACCCGAAGTACTGGGAGCCGGAGCAGTACTGGCATTGGCAGGACGAGATCTGGGATCAGTTGCCCAGAGGGATCATCGACGTGCTGCCGATCCAGTACGAGGACGACGGCAGCGGCGACTGAGCCGAGCGAACAGCAGGCGACAGCCCTGAGGCGGCATGGCCGCCCAGGTCGCGCGCACCTATACTGCGGGGCTTCTCGAAAGGAGTCCGCATGACCCGT
>CAZFUH010000285.1:0-5471 GCA_964522235.1 uncultured Rhodanobacteraceae bacterium | reverse complement strand
AGCCAGAAATGAAAGGGAAACTGCGCGCTCTTGGTAAAGATACCGAGCAAGATCAGACCCAGCGCCCAGGGATAGTACGCGTGGTTGCGGATCAGTTCGCCCGAGACCAGGACCACGTCGAGCTCGTAGCTGCCGACGATGCGGCCGATCAGCAGCACGCCGCCGAGCAGGGCCAGGCCGCCGGCACCGGTCAGGGTCAACGCCATGCGCGCGCCCTCGCGGGCATCCTCGCGGTGCGACCAGTAGCCGATCAGCAGGAACGAGCTGATGCTGGTCAACTCCCAGAACACCACCAGCATCAGCAGGTTGCCGGCCAGCACCATGCCGAGCATCGCGCCCATGAACAGCAGCAGATAGGCATAGAAGCGCGGCGCGCTGTCCTTGCCGCTCAGGTAGTAGCGCGCATACATGACGATCAGACCGCCGATCGCCAACACCATCAGGGCAAACATCCAGGCCAGGCCATCCAGACGCACGCCCAGATTCAGTCCGGCTTGCGGGATCCAGGCCACGGATTGCTGCAACACATGGCCGTCGATCACCTGGCTTGAATACGGAAGCAACAAAGCAAGGCCGATGATCGGCCCGAGTCCGGCCAGCCAGCCGATGGTGCGCCGAGAAACCCCGCGGCTGAGGGCCACGAGGACAGCGACGACGAACGGTGTTGCCAGCAGTGCAAGCAGCATCGGAATTCTTGGGACTACCTGGGTTGGGAGGACCCGGATCGCCCCTTGGCGGATCCGAACCACGGTGCTGCGGCGCCGACCCGGAGCCGCCATCGCAGCCGGAAAGTCTACCGCAACCGGCCGGGCGCTTCGTCCACCGCCCCGACAACGGTACACTGCCGCACCCGCATCCCAGGCCCGAAGGCATGAGCGAATCCCCCCTGCCCTGCGTCGTCAACGACACCGGCCCGTCGGCTGAAATCACCATCATCTGGCTGCATGGCCTCGGCGCCGACGGCCACGACTTCGAGCCGATCGTTCCGCAACTGGTCGATCCGTCCTGGCCCGCTATCCGCTTCGTGTTCCCGCACGCGCCAATCCGGCCGGTGACGATCAACATGGGCATGCCGATGCGCGCCTGGTACGACATCAAGTCGATGAGCATGGACCAGCGCGCCGACGAAGCCGGCGTCCGAGCTTCGGTGGCCCAGGTCGAAACCCTGATCGCCGTCGAGCACGCGCGCGGTGTGCCGTCCGAGCGCATCATTCTGGCCGGCTTCTCCCAGGGCGGCGTCATTGCCCTGCATGCCGGTCTGCGTCACCGACAACGCCTGGCCGGAGTGGTCGGCCTGTCGTGCTACCTGCCCCTGAGCGAACGTTTGATCGACGAACGCAGCACCGCCAGCGCCCAGACCCCGATCCTGCTGATGCACGGCAGCGCCGACCCCGTCGTCGCGCTCACGCTCGGCGAGCACGCCCGCGATACCCTGACCGATTGGGGCTACCGACCGGCATGGCATGTCTACCCGATGCAGCACCAGGTCAGCCTGGAGCAGATCGAGGATCTGCGGCGCTGGCTGACGCCACTACTGCGCTCTGCGATCGAGTGACCCCGGCTGCGGCCGTCGTCATGACGCCCGGGTAGGGCGCAACAAAAATTCGCCGGCTGGGCAAACAGATGTGTCGGTGCGATATACCGCCGCGCCGATGCCTGCGATCCGCGCATCGTGGCGGTCGTCGCTTCGCTGTAGCCGATCGCACAGGCGACGATCTACGTGCTCCGCATGCGACCGGCCCGGCCTCCCGTCTTGGCGCTCCCGAACGGGCCGGACGTATTGGCCAGCTGCCCCAAAGGTCAGCGGCCGGCGCTGGGTGGCGGCAGCCAATGCAGCTCCAGGCTGACGAGTTCGGTGCGTGCGATCACGGCGTCGCGACCGTCGGGCGCAACGGCGAGACCGTGCTGCTGCGCCTCCGGCGCCGGCCAACCGGTCACTTCGGCGGCCGCAGCCGAGCGATCCGGCCCGCTCAGCGGCAGCCGCCAGATGCCAGGGGCATCGGGCTGCGGGCCAGGCGCAAACCACAGTGCGTTATTCGCAACGGTCCAGTGGCCGGGCAAGGCGACAGCGATGTCGACGCCGAGATCGACGCACTCGCTGCCGGCGTCGCAGCGTTGCATGCGGAGCGAACCGCTACGTTGCACGAACACGCCACCGGCCGCCGGCCGATAGGCTTGCACGCCGGTTTCGATGCGTTCCGGCGCCTTGCCCGGCGCCGACCGCCACAGCTCGGTGCGGTCCGGCTGCGAAGTGCGACGCAGATACCAGATGCGTTCGCCGTCCGGATCGTAACGGGCGTCGAATCCATCCGGCGGCAACCAGGGCACCGGTTCGGGTGCGGCCGCGCCGAGCGCGTAGCGCCAGATGCTGCTGTCGCTGCCGTCGATTCGGCTGATCAGCAGCGCGCTGCCGTCCGGCGCCCAGCTCGCATAGGCCCAGACGCTGTCGCTGGGCAGTGGCAAGCGCTGCTCGTGTTCGTCGTCCAGTTGCAGCAGCCAGATCGATTCGGTGCCTTCGCGATTGGACTGGAACGCAATGTAGCGGCCGTCCGGCGACCACTCGGGGTGACCGTCGCTGCGACGATGTCCGGTCAGCGCCTGTGCTTCGGCGCCGGTATCGATACCGAGCCGCCACAGATGGGTCTGGTAATGGGCGCTCTCCCAGACCAGGGCGCCATCGGGCGCGCGATCGGGATAGCGTGCGCCGCGTGCGCCGAGCACGGTACGCGCACCGGTGTCGACATTGACGCGGACCAGGGCACGGAAACCCTCGCTGTCGGTCGCCAGCAGCAGGTGGCGTTCGTCGAGCCAGGCCAGGCCATAGGTCAAGGCCACTGGCGACGGCAGTTCCCGGTCGCCGCCGTCGGCGACGGCCGCGAGCACGATCCGGCGGTGGCTGGAATGCCCGCGCAGAAAGGCCAGGGTCCGACCGTCGGGCGAATAGCGGGGATGGGCATCGCTGAGCAACGGCGAATCGGGCGCACTGATCTGTGTCCGCCGCCCGCTGCGAAGCTCGTAGCGGACCAGACCAGCGCCGTGGTTCCCAGCGGCCGGCGCCGCGGTGTAGACCAGGGCATGACCGTCCGGCGTCCAGGTCGGACAACTGCGTACCGCCGGCGCGCATTCGCTAACGTCCTGCACCGGTCCGCCTGGCAGCGCCTGGCGCCGGATCCGGCAACCAGCGTCGTCGTGGCGCAGCCAGTACAAGTCGATGCCGTCGGGCGCAAACAGCGGACACAGGTTCCAGCCGCCGTCGTGGCCGATCTCATAACGGCTGCGGCCATCGCGCGCGCGTACGCGAATCATGGCCTGACCAGCCGCCGGGTCGGCGGCACTGTACGCGATCCAGTCGCCGCTGCCGGAAAAGCGCGGGGTCTGGCTCCAGCCGGCCTCGCTGACCAGGGGCAGGGCACCGACCAGATCGCCCGGCTGCAACAGTGCCGCGTGCTCGGGGCCGCCACCTGGGCGCGACGACAGGAAGACAACGGCGACGATGATCAGGCTCAGCGCCATCGCGGCAAGCGCAAGACCGGTGAAACGACGTGGTTGCACGCTGGCCCCGGCGCCTTGGGTCTCGGCGCGGTCGCCTTCATCGGCGACCGGCTCGACCGGCAGAAGCAGGCGATAGCCGCGCTTGGGTACGGTCTCGATCATCCGCGGTTCGCGGGCATCGTCGTCCAGCGCCCGGCGCAGGTCGGCGATGCTGCGCGACAACACCTCGTCGCTGACCGCGCGCCGGCTCCAGGCCGTATCGAGCAGCTGCTCGCGCGTCACCGTGCGGCCATCGGCACGGATCAGGCACAACAGGAGCGCGACCAGGCGCGGCTGCAAACGCCGCCGTTCGCCGTCGCGACACAGCTCGTGGCGATCCGGATCAAACAGCCAGTCGCCGAGCCGGTACCGCCTCGAACCCGGCGCCGGACCGCCTACCGCCGCGTTTTCTTCTTGCAAGCGACTGATCTCACGAAAAAAGGAGAAAAAAGAGCGGAAACGCTCAGGCTCGGATCGGCGCCGCCGGGCACCCTGGCCGTTCCACCCAACCGCATTCGGGGACGACCATGAAACGCCTGCTCACCGCCCTGTCCATCCTGGCCCTCGGCGCCAGTACGACAGCCTTGGCCTGTCCACACCAGCTCCTGGTCAGCGCCTACTTTAGCGGCAACGTTCATCTCTACGACGCCTGCAACGGCGAGTACCTGCGCAACCTCGACGATACCGGCCGGCTCGCCGGCGCCCAGACCAGTCGGGTCGGGCCGGATGGTCGCCTGTACGTCGTCGCCGAGCGCCACAACGCCATTCGCCGGTATGACGCACAGACCCTGGAGTACCTGGACACGCCGGTGCAGGTACCAGCCGGTTTCGATGTCACCGGCATGGTCTTTGCCGGCGCCAACGAGATCTGGCTCGCCAGCTACGGCCTGCACCTGGTCCGGCGCTTCAGCCTCGATTCCGGCCTAGCGCGCGGCGACGTCGTCGCCGCCGGCGCCGGCGGTCTGACCGGCGCCGACAACGGCATGGTGTTCGGACCGGACGGTGCGCTGTACGTGCCCGGCTGGGACAGTCACAACGTGATCCGCCACGTCAATGGCACGACGACGACCTTCATCGCGTCCGGATCCGGCGGTTTGCGCAACACCCGCGGCATCCTGTTCACGCCCGATGCTCAACACATCCTGGTCGCCAGTGAAGGCAGCCATCAGGTTCTGCGCTACCGCAGCGACGGTAGTTTCAGGGATGTACTGGTCAGCAACGTCAATACACCCAGCGGCCTCGCCTATCATCCCGATGGCAGCCTGCTGGTCGGCCATGCCGGCGGTGTCAACAAGTACGATTCCGAGACCGGCGTGGCGCGTGGCCAACTCGCGGCGGCCGCTGCCGGCCAGGCCCGCGGCGTCACCTATGTCACCGTACTCAGCAACAACGCCGAGATCGTCGATGAAAGCCAGGTTGGCAGCCAGTACTGGCTCAGCGGCGCGGCGATGCTCGATGGCACGATCTTGCAGATTGACGAGGCCTACAGCACCAACGGCACGCATTTCGGTTCCGGCTTCGATGCCAGCGAGATTCGACGCAAGCGCTGGGGCAGCTTGCGCATCGAGTTCACCGGCTGCAATTCGGCCAGTTTCTCCTGGCAGTCCAGCGGTGCCGACAGCGCCGGTTTCGGCAGCGGCAGCTATCCCTTGCAGCGCGTGCTCGACAATCCGGCGACGGCGCGCTGCCTGGCCCAGGGCTTCGGTCAGGTCGGCGATCGCGAGTGGCTGATCGGTTCCTGGTATGGCGGCGAGTCGCGCAGCGGCGAGGGCCTGATGCTGGACATGAATGCCGATGGCATGGTCTTTCTGACCTGGTTCACGTTCCGCCCCGGCTCAAGCTGAGGAACGCGAAACGAACGGGCGGGTTTGGCACAACCCGGCCTGATACCTGCGATCGCCACCGCTCGTTCACGTACTTGTCGGCCGGCTACACTGTCG
>CAZFUH010000284.1:0-5492 GCA_964522235.1 uncultured Rhodanobacteraceae bacterium | reverse complement strand
GCAAGCTGCGTCATCCCAGCCGCTCGGAGCAGCTGCGCAGTTTCCTCGACGTCGAGTAGCCGGCGCCCGCCATCGCCGCGGCGAACACGTAACCCACAACAACGCCCGGTCTGCCGGGCGTTTTGCTACTCGGCCGTTGTCGGATCAGCCCCTGGTCCAGTCGCGACATCGGCGTTGCACAGGCTCGACCTGGCCATCGCACGGCGCTCCGGGAATCCGCGTCTCGCTCGCCATCGAGCGCCAGTCCGGGACCTGCTTCAAAGGGCAGAGATGAGACCGCTTGGCCACGGCCTCGGCTACGATGGTGGCGCCCACCCTGCGCGAGCATCTGCGAATGGAACTGAACTTCTGCGGCGCTGCCGGCGTCGTCACCGGCTCCTGTCACCATCTGCGTGTCGGGAGCAAACAACTGCTGCTCGATTGCGGACTGTTTCAGGGTTCGCGCGAACAAGAGGCGGGCAATCGGGCGCCGTTCCCGTTCGACCCGCGCGAGATCGACGCCGTCGTGTTCAGCCACGCGCATCTGGACCACAGCGGGCGGCTGCCCCTGCTGGTCAAGCGCGGATTCAAGGGACCGATCTACAGCCACCGCGCATCGATCGACCTGCTGCGGGTTCTGCTCAAGGATGCCGCCGGCCTGGAGTTGGCCGATGTCGAGCGCGAGAACCGCAAGCGCGAACGCGCCGGCCGGCAGCTGCTGAAGCCCCTGTTCGACTTCGATGACGTCGATGCGGTGCTGCGGCAAACCCGGCCGCTGGAGTTTCATGCCGACGAAGAGTTGCTGCCTGGCATACACGTGTCCCTGTTGCCGGCCGGACATATCCTGGGCGCCGCCAGCGTCGTGCTCGACCTTCAGCACGGCGGCCGCCGGCGGCGCCTGGCCTACAGCGGCGACATCGGCCCGGACGGCACGACCTTGATGGGCGATCCGCAGCCGCCCGAGCGCGCCGATGTCGTGCTGCTGGAAAGTACGTACGGCGATCGCGACCACCGTCCGCGCCAGGCAACTCTGGACGAGATTGGCGAAGTCTTCGAAGCTGCCTGGCAAGCCGGTGGCAATCTGCTCATTCCGTCGTTCGCGATTGGCCGTGCCCAGGAGCTGCTGGCCTTGTTCGCGCTGCATCGTGAGCAATGGCAGCTCGATCGTTGGCGGATCTTTGTCGACAGCCCGATGGCGATCCAGGCCACCGCCATCCACTCGCGCCATGTCGAGTTGTTCAACGACACCGCGAAAACGTTCATCGGCGACCGCGATCTGCACGAGTTGCTGCCGAATCTGCACGAGACCCCGGAGACGGCACAGTCAATCCGCTTGAACGACATTCGTCGCGGCGCGGTGATCATCGCCGGCAGTGGCATGTGTTCGGGTGGCCGCATCCTGCATCACCTGCGCCACAACCTGTGGCGGCGCGAGTGCCGGGTCATGATCGTCGGCTATCAGAGCCAGGGCACGCTCGGCCGGCGTCTGGTCGATGGCGTCGATCAGGTACGCATCTATGGCGAGGACGTTCGCGTCGCCGCCGGCATTCACACCGTCGGCGGCCTGTCCGCACATGCCGGCCAGGGCGAACTCGCGACCTGGTACGGAGCCATCGCCGGCCGGCCGGAGGTCTACCTGGTGCACGGCGAAGCGCGCGGCCGCGACGGACTGGCCGCGCGTCTGGCTCGGGACTACGGGGTCACAGCGCACCTGCCTGATCTTGGTGCCGGCATCACCTTGTAGCAGCAACGCCGTCCAGATGCGGCATCGGCACCGGCACCGTCTGATGCCGCGTTGCCGACCGCGGCAGCGGCCAGCGACGTGCGCCGGCCCCCGGCGTGGGCGCGGGATGGCCTCAGGTATTGTAGAAGAACTGCTCGCGTACGATCTTGCCGTCTCGGACCTGGTAGACGCAGATTTCCGACATCGGCGCCCGGCCCATGTCCTTGTAGGTCGCGTCGATGCTCATCACGACGCTGAACCAGTCGCCGGCGACGATCGGATCGCCGACGCTGCCGCCATGGATCTCGACGATGCTTTCGCTCCAGCGCTTGCCTTTCTCGCGAATCGCCTCAATGCCGACGGCATTGCCGAGCGCACCGTCCTGCATGCCATCCATCTCGATGCTGACCGCATCGTCGGCATACAACTCCTTCTGCGCCTGCTCATACTGGCCTTGGCGGCACAGCTCGACCAGACGCTCCGCGACTTCCTTCGTGTTCATCGAAACCTCCATGAGAAAGGAGTCCGGAGTCTACGCTGCGATCCGGTCGGTAACGACCGTGTTTGCCCACCTCAGGCGTCATCGCGGTCACAGTCGGTCCTTGATCGTTGCGAGCGGTTCGTTCGCAGGGGAAAGCATGGTCGGTCGACAGGTCGTGGACGGCTAGCCCGCCGAGGCCCGAGGCTGCTAGCATCGGCGCACGGGCCTATAGCTCAATGGTTAGAGCAGGGGACTCATCGAAAGGTGCCGCTGCGCCGTAATGCGCAGACGGGAACGGGATGAATTCAGGGAACCCTCAGCGGCGCGCCTTGGCGCGGCCGGTGGCAACCCTGAGCCAAGCCGGCGGTGCACCGCCGGAAGGTGCAGAGACTACCTGAGGGCTACAGTGCCCTTGATCACAGGCTAGAGCGTCCCGCACCCGACCCGCCGGAATATCCGGCGGAGGGTGAAGAGATAGTCCGCGCTGACGGGAAACCTTCAGACCACGCGAATCCCTTGGTTCCAGGTTCGAGTCCTGGTGGGCCCACCATTTCAGTCGTCCGTCGCAGAAACGCCCGTTTTCGAGCCCCCGCGAATCATGCCAGAGGCCGGACAGCGCCGTGCAATCGGAGCTTGCGGCTTTCGGGCGAAGCCGCACGGCGACACGGCGACGATGCGATAATCGGACCGCCACTGATGATGCGGATGCGATGACCGATACCCTGCCCGACCGCCTTGCGGTCAATCCGAAAAGTCCATTCCATGATGCCGATCTGCTGCAAAGTGGCATCGGCATTCGCTTCAATGGCGTCGAGCGCCACGACGTCGAGGAGTATTGCGTCAGCGAAGGCTGGATCAAGATCGCCTATGGCAAGTCGCGCGATCGGCACGGCAATCCGATGATGATGAAGCTCAACGGCCGCGTCGAGCCGTTTCTGCTGCTGGGTGACGATACGACGAACGCCGAGTAGCGGGTCGCGCCAGCGATTCGCGCGGGCTGCGGCCGATACGGAGGAAGCGGGATGGCTTGGCGTCGGCTTGGACCTTTGCGCTATCTGGTCTGGATCTGGCTGGCCTGGCTGTTGCTCGGCAATCTCGCCTTGAACACCGGTCTCGCCGAGGTCCTGATCAACCGCAAGCCGGACGCGTTCCAGATGCAGTGGCGCCATGGCCTGACCTTGTGGCCGGGGCAGGCCTGGCTCTGGCAGTCACGGCTGCAAGGGCAGGAACGGCACCTGCGTTGGCAACTGCGGGCGGAGCGGGTCGGCGGTCGGCTGTCGTTGTTGCCGCTGTTCGTCAAGCAGGCGTGGTTTCCGTCGATCAGCGCGCATGGCGTCCATTTCGAACTGGATCAGGTCGAACACGAACACGTACCGCCGCCGCCGCGTGCTGGTGGCTGGACCGTGCGTCTGTCGGCGCTGTACAGCGACAGCGTGCTCGGTGTCCGTGTCGGTGATGTCCATCTCGACGGTCGCGGCCAGGCACGATTCGGTCTGGTCAAACAGCTGCGCAGCGGACCGCTGGAGATCTTGCCGTCGAATGCGCACATGGCCGACGCGCGACTGCGCCTCGGCGACGAGATCGTCGCGGAGATGCTGGACTGGACTGCCGAGCTTGCCATGGCCCGGCACCGGCCCGAACGCGCACCCGGCTGGTCGCGCCTGGGTCTGGTCGATGCCCATCTGCGCCTGACCGGGCGCAGCGCCGGCCTGGCCGTGAATCTGGATGCGGACGGGCGCTGGCGCACGCATCTGGCTCGAGCCGAACAGGGTACGGATCTGGAATCGGGCCGCATCGAGCTCGACCTGGCCATGCACGATGGCACGCTGCGTACGGGCGGCCGTGTCGACATCCGGTTGCCGCTGCTGGCGAGCGAAGCCGAGGCTGAGCGAAAGCCGGGATGGGCGCAGCTGACGGTCGCCGTCGACGAGGACATCAAGCTGCACCTGTCGCTACCGCCACCACCCGGCGACGGCGGCCACATCGATGCCGGTTTGACGATTGCCGGCCGTGCCCTGCCGTTGTCGTGCACGCCAGCCACAGCATCGCAGTCCGAACTGGGACCGGTTTGCCGTGTCGATCACACTCTGCAGCACCAGCTCGAGCGCGTCGCCGGTGACATCCGGCTGCGCTGGCATTTCGATTCACTGCGCTGGCTCGGGCCACTGCTGGTGCGAGCGCCATGGCTGCACCTGCACGGCAGCGGCAAAGTCGAAGCCGATGTCCGGATCGAACAGGGCGGCCTGGCCGCCGGCAGCTGGCTGCGGGTACCGGCACTGAGCGCACGCATCGACGTGCTCGACAACCAGATCGAAGGCCAGGCCCGTGCCGATGCCCGAATCGAGTCAAGCCCCGACGGCACGCCCATGACCCGGCTCGCCGTGGTCGTCGAACGCTTCAAGATCGCCGCCAAGGATGTTCCGGATCAGGTCCAGGTCCGTGGTGGCGACCTGCATCTGGACATCGACGCCAGCGGCCCGCTGACCTGCCTGTGGCCCCTGGACGAGCAAGTCGCCGAAGGCGGCAGCTGTAGCGGGCCGGCCACGGCGCGCTCGCTGCGCGCTCACCTGCGCTTCAACGGAGCCGAGGTTCCGGAGCTTGGCGTGTACAACCGTTACCTTCCACCCGATGGTGTGCGCCTGCTCGGCGGCCAGGGCCGGCTGTCCAGTGACCTGCACATCGACCTGGCCGGCGAAGTTGGTCATGGCCGCATCGCACTGAATGCCAGCGCTGCACAGCTGGCGATCGCCGACCTCGAGCTGCAGGGTGATGTCGCACTCGAGACCCGCCTGCAGGGCGCCGACCTGGAGCAGCGCAGTTTCGATCTCGACGGCAGCACGCTGCGCCTGGACAACGTGCGTGCGCTCGATGGCGAGCGCATGCTCGGCAGTGGCTGGTGGCTGCATGCACGACTCGACCGCGGTCGGCTGCAATGGCGCCGGCCGCTGCAGATCGACGCCCAGGTGCAGGCACGGGCGCGCGACATCGCCCTGCTGCTCGATCTGTTTGCGCAACGCAAGCACTACCCGCGCTGGGCGCTGCGCCTGCTCGACGCCGGCGAAGCACGTCTGAACAGTCGCGTACGCATGAACGGCTCGACGCTGCGTCTGGAGCCTCTGCACGCGGAAAACGATCGCTTTGACGTTCGCGCGCGACTGGCGATCTCCGGACGCAAGCCGACCGGCGATCTGCTGCTGGGCTGGGGCCACCTGCATGCCGGACTCGAACTTGCTGCCGGCGAGCGGCACTGGCAACTGCGCCGGCCCAGCGAGTGGTTCGACAGCCGCGCTGGCGACGACTAGTGTAGTG
>CAZFUH010000283.1:4435-5526 GCA_964522235.1 uncultured Rhodanobacteraceae bacterium | reverse complement strand
TGTGGACACCGATATGACGGCGAAGATTCGGCGTTGAGGACTTCGGTTCGTCGACCTGAGGGCGCCACCGCTGTCGTGGCGTGCCGCGCACGACAGCGGCGTGGGAACCCCTTCGCGATCTAGAACATGGGCGCCCAAATGCGGCCGCGAGCGCGCGGATTAACCGGCGCTTCAGATCGACCGCTTATCCTATGTCCAGGGGCGGCGATGGCCGCCTTCTTTTTGTCTCCCGGCACCAGTCAATCCTCAAGGCGATTCAGGACTAATGACAATGAAGAAACTGAGCATGGCCGTGCTGGCGCTGTTCGCGCCGCAACTTTACGGGCAGGACAGCGCAACGCGTACGGCGCCGGCCTGGAAGGGTAGCGGTGAAATGGGCTTCGTCTCGTCCAGCGGCAACACCCGCTCCGACAGTGTCAACGGCAGGCTGAGCATGCGTTTTGAGGACGAGGACTGGAAACACCAGTTCCAGGTTTCCGGCTTCCGGCAACGCAACGAGGTTACCGGGCTTGCCGACCCAGACGATCCGGACAGTGGCCAGCGCCGACTTCAGGTCAATGCCAATCGCTACGAGCTGTCAGGTTCGAGCGCGCGCAAGATCGATCAGCGCAATTCGGTGTTCACGGCGTTGCGCTACGAGAACGACGATTTCGCCGCGTTCGACTGGCAGGCTACGGTTTCGGTCGGCTGGGGCCACCAGGCGATCCGCACTGAAGCAACGCAGTTGTTCCTCGAGATCGGTCCGGGCTACCGGCGCAGCAAGGACGCCGTCACCGGCGAGACCGAGTCTGACTTCATCGGCCGTGGCCGCGCCAACTTCGAAACCCGGATCACCGAGAACACCAGCCTGACCGATACTCTGCTGGTCGAGACCGGCAGCGAGAACACCTTCATCCAGAACGATTTCGGCGTGAAGGTTGCGATGAACTCGCGGTTCGCAATCAAAGCCGGCTTGCAGGTTCGGCACAACACCGACGTCGCGCCAGAGCGCAAGAAGACCGACCGTCTGACCACGGTCAACTTGGTCTACGACTTCTGATTTGCTTGTCGAGGGCCAATGCGGCCCGCCCTCACTCACGCACGCTGACCCT
>CAZFUH010000283.1:0-4425 GCA_964522235.1 uncultured Rhodanobacteraceae bacterium | reverse complement strand
CCCAGCCGAATCACCCTGGCCGGCCAGCCGCTGTTCGATGTACTAGCGCCAGGCCAGCCCGCAATGTCCGTCGCGGCCGGCCAAGGCCATGTGCTGATTCGCGCCCTGCTGATTCGCAGTCTGAACCCGATCGTCTGCACCGGACTTCGCCTGGACAGCAACAGCATGGCGAGCCTGAACAGCATGCGTATCGACCGCTTCCATGCCGGCGTCTACGGCCGTGAGTCGTACTCGATCCTGACTGGCCAGAGCAATATTCCGACAACACGTTCAGCATCTGGATCGACGATCTGGCCCGCTCCTGACGACAACGCGACCGCGTACTCAGCGCTGCGGGCGGCTGGAGCGTGGCCGTACAGAGCCTGAACAACGACGTCCGGTTCGACGGACCCCTGAAGAGCAACCGCAAAGGTGGCTTTCGCCTGCGTTCTTTCGGAACGGTGCTCAGCTACAACCGGCTCGAATTCCACGGCTAAGACGCCAAAAGACGGCATCGAGGTGCAGGTTTCTGCGCAGGAGACACGGCTGTTGAACAGCTACTTCTCCAGCGAGGTGATCCCCGGCCATGACTATGGACACCCGTTGCGCGTTCAACTCCAATGCCGTGGGGTCACCAAGCTGTCAGTCGCCCGCCGATCGAACAGCACTGCACCTCAGCTCCTCTGTGATCCACAAGATCCTATCGTATATTACTAGACTAGATCCACTCAATCTTGACATTGATCAAAATCGGTTGAGCGCAGAGGTGCCCGGCGAGCGCCGACACCCATACCGAACAGCCTCCAGCCAAGTGTGATTTCGATCACAATCTATTCGTGCGTCCCGTCGCACTATGTCGCTTTGGCAGCATTTTTGTATCTGCCGTGTATCTAACTCAGGTCGAGTTGGCGGTCGTCGATACGAATGCACCACGGATCGACAACAAGCGGGACATGCCCTTGAAACGGTTCTCAGCTTCACTGTCTCCACCCTAAGCAACAGCGACAACAGCATGATTGACGGACTTGAATCGGATCTGGCGAATGGAAGCGACCCTGGCGCCGATCATCGCCGGAACGCAGGCGCCAGCCTCGGAGACACCCGTACGGACGATGCTGTACACAGGGATCCGAGCGAACGATTGGCCGCAGTGCGGCTCGAAGGCGTCAGCAAGAACTACCGGCTTGGAGATACGACCGTCGCCGCGTTGCGCTCCGTGAATCTGAGCATCGGTTCAGCCAGCTTCACGGTCATTCAGGGCCCTTCCGGTAGCGGCAAGAGCACCTTGTTGAACATGATCGGCTGCCTGGACGTGCCTACCGCCGGTTCGATCGAGATCGGCGGGCGCCGAATCGAGCAGATGAGCGATGTCGAGCGCACCCGGTTTCGCGCCGACCAAGTTGGCTTCGTTTTTCAGAACTTCAATCTTATCCCCGTTTTGTCGGTCTTGGAGAACGTCGAATATCCGCTCCGGCTCTGCATCACCAGCAAGGTCGAGCGTCGCAAACGAGCCAGCGAAGTTCTTGAAGCCGTCGGCCTTGGAGCAATGGAGAATCGTCTTCCGACCGAACTGTCGGGTGGCCAACGCCAGCGCGTTGCCGTCGCCAGAGCGCTGGTAAAGCAGCCGATCCTGGTACTGGCCGACGAGCCCACTGCCAATCTGGATCAACGCACCGGTATGGAACTGATCACTCTGATGCGCAGAATGCAAAGAACCAGCGGCACGACTTTCGTGTTCTCATCGCACGATCCACAGCTGATCTCTGATGCCGATGTCCGAGTGCAGATCGTCGATGGTCGAGTAGTAGGCGTCTCGGACCGCAATGCTGCGGGCCGTGCCGGCAAGGAGGCCTGAGTAATGCACCTGTTCGGCTTGGCATGGCGCAACATCCGGCGCAACGGTCGCCGCTCGATGCTGACGCTGATCGCTCTTGCGGTCGGCAGCATTGCAATCCTCTTGTTCGGCGGATACGTCAACGACACGATCTTCGGCCTGCAGACTGCCACGGTGCGTTCGACCGGTCATCTGCAGGTATTGCCGAAAGATTTCCTGGATTTCGGTCGCGGCAATCCTGAGCGATTCTCGATCCGCGACTACAGGGCGGTGATCAGTCGGATCCAATCCGACTCAGAACTGGCACCACTGCTAGCTGTTGTGACCCCGGTACTTGAGGTCGAGGGGGTTGCTGGCAACTTTGCCGCCGGTTCATCCAGCAACTTCTCCGGAATCGGCGTGGTGCCTTCAGAGCGAGCAATGATGCTGGCCTGGGACGGGTTCGGCAAGCGCATCCCACCCGCATCAACTCAGCTCCGCGGCGAGACACCGGACCAAGGCATCATTGGTCTTGGCATGGCCCAGTTGCTGCAATTGTGCGATGACCTGCAGATCGACAACTGCAAGCGTATGGATCAGCAGCCCGAAGCCTTCGGCGACAATGAAGGTACGCCTGCGGACCTGGCAGCATTGGCCGGCAATTCAACAACCAACGGCGCCGCCCCAGACGGGGTCGCGATCGAGTTGCTCGCTGCCTCGCCCGGTGGATTGCCGAACGCAATTCGCATGGGTGTTGCGAACGCGGAGCGGCAATCGATCCGGCAGATTGACAACATGTATGTCGGGATGCCGATCGACATGGCTCAGCGTTTGCTGTTCGGCCCCGGGCACGAGGCTGCGTCGGCAATTGTGGTCCAGTTGCATAAAACGTCTCAACTCGCCACGGCGGAGGCGCGCCTGAAGCAACTGGTTGCGGAGCTAGACGACTCTCTGGAAGTGCTCAGCTTCCGCCAGGTGAGTCCGATCTACGATCAGATCGTGGCGAACTACAGCACAATCTTCCAGTTTATCGCCTGGCTAATGGGCATCGTCGCGCTGTTCTCAGTCGCCAATGCCGTCAATATGGCGGTCAGCGAGCGTACCGGCGAAATCGGCACACTTCGTGCCCTCGGATTCCAGCGTGGATTTATCCGCAGTCTGTTTCTTACCGAGGGTGCGCTGCTTGGATTGCTCGGAAGTGTGATCGGCGTAGTTCTGGCTATCGGCATCGCCGATGGCGTGATCAACCTGGCTGGCCTGGCATGGACACCACCCGGTCGGTCCCAGGCGATCCCGATTCGTATCGACATCCTTTCCACCCCTGCACTGGTGTGGCTCACGATGCTGGGCATGACGGTCATCGCCTGTCTGTCCGCTTTGTGGCCTGCGAACAACGCAGCCCGACTTGAAGTGACCGAGGCACTGCGCCATGCGTAACTGGATACCGCTTCTCTTCTCGCTCTGGTTACCCGTTGCCTCCGCCGGCACCGGCACCGATCTCGACAACGCCCATGAACTTCTGCGCTTGGCCGATGCGATGCGCAATCCAAGCGGGGATTTTTCGGTCCAGATCGACCTGACCGAGTACCGCTCCGGCCGCAAGATCGCCACCTCGGCTCTGCAAGTCTATGCCAAGCCCGCGCCGGGCTCCGGTCAATACAACAACCTAGTTCGATTTCTCAGCCCACGCCGCGAGAATGGCAAGCTCCTGCTGCGCAACGGCCAGGATCTTTGGTTCTACGATCCCGGGAGCCGCGCGAGCATACGCATTTCGCCACAGGCTCGATTGCTCGGCCAGGCATCCAATGGTGACGTCATGAGCAGCAATCTGGCAGCGGACTACGATGCTGAGCTGATTGGTCACGAAACTATTGAGGATGGCAATGGCGTCGTCGTAGATGCCAGGAAGCTACGACTGACGTCAGATAGGGACACTGCAACCTATTCTTCCGTAGACTACTGGATCGACTCACAGAATAACCGGCCGCTCAAGGCGCAGTTTTACAGTGCTGAGCAGCGCTTGCTGAAGACAGCCTACTTCCGCCGCTATCAGGATCACCTTGGCGTAGCCAGGCCGACTGAAACTGTGATTATTGATGAACTCGATCCGACCTGGATCACGGTGATGACCTCGTCGAACTATCAGCTTGTCGAGATCCCGCAAAGCTGGCTACAACGAGACTATCTGCCTCGGTTCGATGGTCATGCCAACTAGCTGGTTGGTAGCCACCGTCGTCTGCACGATGATGAACGTTCCGAATCACATGGGCGCATTGCCCGAGGATGACGACCGGCCACCCGAGCGAAACTTGGCGTCCGGTGGCGCCGTGTCGCACTTCCTGCCACCGGAAACGCCCGCTGATGAAATTCGCTCGGGCGATCGTGCTGACGAAGGCCATGGACATCACGAACCCATCGGACTTCAGGCGCAGCTATGGTGGCAACGCGTGGGCGACCGCGTCTGGTCCGTAGACGGTCGCGAAACGCAGTCGACTGACTATGTACGACTCAGCCTTGATTGGCGTAGACAGTGGCGATTGACCGAAGAGTGGCGAGTCGGCCTATCCAACCGATTCGACTATATTCGTGAGCTCGATCACGCCGATCCTGCTCCCGACCGTTCGCGACGTTCG
>CAZFUH010000282.1:0-5544 GCA_964522235.1 uncultured Rhodanobacteraceae bacterium | reverse complement strand
ATCGGGGCCGAAGACCAAGCGAGAAGGGTGCGAAACTTCCGGCGCACTACACTAGTTTCTGACTCCAAGCAGTGTCGCCAGGGCGACCAGGGCCATCACCGCCAGCCAGACCACCAGCACGCGCCAGATCACGGTCTGCGCCTCGCGCAGTACCGGGCCGCGATCGGCGATGTCGACACGCTCCAGGCCCTCGGCCTCGACATCGGCCTCATCGGCTTCAAGATCGGATTTCACCGCCGCGATCATCGCCACCGGCACCAGGGCCGGGTCGAACTGGAACCAGCCACCGACGATCTGTCGGCGGTTGCGCCAGGTCTCGGCAACGGCATCGAAATCGGTTGCGATCGCCATGCCCAGGGTCATCAGGTGCGCGACCGGCCAATCGACGATTGCAAGCAGGCGCTGGGCCGCTTCGCGCTGCGCCGGCGGCAGCACCTCGATGTCCTCCTCGGCGGCCAACTGGGCCAGACGGTAGAGCATCGCGCCGAGCGGGCCGAGAATGACGAACCAGAACAGCGGCCCGAACCAGCGCCGCTGAGCGGCGCGCCCGGCCAGGGCAACAGCGGCGGCGCGGGTCAGCGGTTCCGGTCCATGCAGGCGGCGGGCAGCGACCGCACCCTGTTCGACCGGCGCGCTGCCGGCGATCGCCTCGATGTCATGGTCCAGATCGCGCGGACCCCAGGCATAGAACAGCACCGCAATCGCGAACGCCAGCCCGAGTACGCCGTTCAACGGCTCCATCAGCGCGACCTGCAACACGGAAATCGCGGCCAACGGCAGGCCGAGGGCAAGCAGCAACGCATACGGACTGTGCCAGTTGCCGGCGCCAAGCCTCTCACTGAGCCAGGCCAGCCAGTCGACGAACCAGTCGTAGCGGCGCAGCCGGGTGAGATCAGGCGCAAAGTGACTTAGCACCAGCACCACGATCACCGCGAGCAGCAGGTAGGTCATGACTGCACTCCGTATCGATGGAGTCCGATTCTAGTTCAAGACGATATTTGCAACGAGAAGCGAGGGAACAGGAACGCGAAACGCTCGCCCGCATTTCTCAACCCGGACGCTCGGGCAAGGGACGTCCGGTGACGTCCAGATGCCAGCGCTGGATCAGCCAGCGCGAGATCGACAATCGCGGTGGCGGCAGCAGGCTGCCGTCGGCCAGGGCGCGGGCGAGCTGGTCAGGATCAAACCAGCGCGCGTCCTCGAGTTCGTCACCGAGGCGAATTGCCGTGCTGGTCGCCGTCGCTTCGAAGCCGAGCATCAGGGAGATCGGAAACGGCCAGGGTTGCGAGCCCAGGTAGCGGCAGTCGCCGAGTTCGACTCCTGCCTCCTCGCGCACTTCGCGGGCAACCGCGGCTTCCAGGGTCTCGCCCGGTTCGACGAAGCCGGCCAGGGTCGAGTAGCGACCGGCCGGCCAGCCGGCCTGACGGCCCAGCAAACAGCGCGGGCCATCGCGTACGGCGACGATGATCGCCGGATCGGTGCGCGGAAAGCTCACCGCGCCGCAACTCGGACAGCGCAGGCGATGGCCGCCGGACTCGGCGTGATTGCGGTCACCACATTGGCCACAGTACCGATGGCGGACGCGCCAGGCGCACAGCGCACGGGCGTAGGCCAGCACCCCGGCCTGACCGGCATCGAGGCTGGCCGCAGCGGAACGCAGGTCGCGCCAGGACAGGTTCGGATCGGCTTCGGTAGCGGCCGGCTCGGGTGCCGGTGCGGCGAACAATTCCCGTTCAGCGAGCCGTCCCAGGTAGACCCAGTCACCAGGCAGAGCACCGATGCGGTCCCCGGCAACCAGAGCCAGCTGACCGTCGGTGGTCACCGGCGCGCTGCCATCGGCGCGTATGAACAGCCAGCCACTGGCGGCCGCGCAGCACGAGCGTCCCAGTTCGTCGTTCTGGTCCCGGCGCTCGACGCAGCGATCCAGTGCGGCGGCGGCAAACGCGTAGTCCACGGTCGCCCGACCCAGCCTAGGCGGCGAACGAGGAACCGCAGCCGCAGGTCGTCTTGGCGTTCGGATTGCGGATCACGAATTGCGCACCGGCCAGGGTTTCGCTGTAGTCGATCTCCGCTCCCTGCAGATACTGCAGACTGAGCGGATCGACCAGAACCGTGATGCCGTCGCGCTCGACCTGAAGATCGTCCTCGGCCTGATCCTCTTCGAACGCAAAGCCATACTGAAAGCCCGAGCAGCCGCCGCCGGTGATGTACACGCGCAGCTTCAGCCCGGGATTGCCCTCTTCGCGCACCAGTTCGCCGACCTTGGCGGCGGCGGCCGGCGTCACATGCAGCAGTCCCGCCTGCTGATGGCTGTACTCGACGGTATTCATGAACTCGATATCAGGGCGTTACGAGATCTCTTCAAGATGCGCCAGTTGCCGCGGTTGGTCGCGCTGCTGCATCAACTGCCCGGTGACCGCTGCGCCGACGGCCATCTGCAGCAACTTGTACTGAATGTTTCCCTGGACATGGGCATTGGCGAGCAGCTCGACCTTCTCGGCACTGTGAATGCTGCCGGCCAGGTGGCCGTTGACCACGACATGTGGCACCCGCACGTCGCCATCGACCTGGCCGTGCTCACTGATCGACAGCATCGCGTCGCTGCCTTCCTCGGCAGAGATCGAACCCTTGACCTGGCCATCGACATACAGGCCGCCACTGAACGTGATGTCGCCCTCGACACGGGTATTCCGGCCGATCAGGGTATCGACCTCGCCATTGCTCTGCTTGGCGCTTTGCTTGGCGGTCTGCTTGCTGTTGTTGAACATCGTATTCCCCGTTGGTCATGATTCAATATGGCCGACCGGAGCCGCCGAAGCGGGTGCCGGTGCTGCCGCAATACGGTGACGCCTACGCGTTCACCAGCGCCTGGTCCCAGC
Source organism: uncultured Rhodanobacteraceae bacterium (assembly GCA_964522235.1). Classification (GTDB taxonomy): domain Bacteria; phylum Pseudomonadota; class Gammaproteobacteria; order Xanthomonadales; family UBA2363; genus Pseudofulvimonas. The sequence goes on along the minus strand of CAZFUH010000282.1, from coordinate 2,665 downwards.
GCAGACTGCGTTCAGCCTGCTCGCCGTTGCGTCCGCTCAGCCGTATGTGCAAGGTCAGCGGCTGAAAATCCTCGGGCAGCAGAATGCGGCCCTCGATGCGCTGGAAGTAGCGGAAATCGTAGCTCAAGCCCTCGCTGGCGTCGGGCGGAGCCAGATCGGCCCATTCCAGGCGTTCCAGCCGACCCTGACGTTGACCCTCGACACTGAGCGTCAGGAGTCCAACGGTGCTGCTGCGCAGGTCGCGGGTCTGGGTCGCGATGACGCTGAACGCGACGCTGCCACCCTCGGACGCCGGGCGCAGCACGACCTCATGAACGGTCAGCCCCTGGCGTTCGGCATCAGGACCGATCAGACGCTCGTACAGGGCCAGACTACGACGTAGATGGCTGAGTTCGGCGTCCTTGTCGGCCAGTGCCGCCTGAACATTCTCGTTCGCCAGACGGGCGATCTGCTCGGCGCGTTCGATGTTGACCAGACGCTGCTCGGTCTCACCCAGGCGCTGGCGCAGTTCGGCCTGGACGGCGCGCGACTGCTGAAGATTGGCGCGCAGGCCACCGGCATCCGGGATCATCACATAGCGGCCAACGACGTAGGCCAGCGCGATGCTGAGCAGCCACAACGACAGCAGCAGTCGGCGCTGCCGGCGCACGCGTCGGGGATCGATGACGCGCAATGTGGGCATCGGCGGTGGGCCGGAACTGGAATTCATACTGGAGCGCGGCGGGCGGGATTTCGTTTGTACGGCGTGCAGCCGGTAGCGTCAAGCCAACCGACCTGCCGGCCGCTTCGTAGACGCGCCGGGCTTCAGGCGAACTCGCTGGTTGCGGCAACGAATGCATCGAGTTTGCGCCGGGCGGCGCCGCTCTCGATCGCGGTGCGCGCCTGCGCAATGCCAGCGCCGATGTCGTCGGCGCGACCGGCGGCATACAGGGCCGCGCCAGCGTTCAGGATCACGATGTCGCGGGCGACGCCCGCGCTGCCGTCCAGCGCCGCCAGCAGCATTGCCTTCGACTGCTCCGCGTTGTCGACGCGAAGGCTACGGTTGGACGCCATTGACAGACCGAAATCGTCGGGATGGATCTGGTATTCACGTACCTGACCGTCACGCAGCTCACCGACCCGGGTCGCGGCACCGAGCGAGATCTCGTCCATCCCGTCCTGGCCCCAGACCACCAGGGCACTGCGCGCGCCCAGCCGCTGCAGCACGCGCACCTGGATGCCGACCAGATCGGGATGGAAGACGCCCATCAGGATGTTCGGCGCGCCAGCCGGATTGGTCAGCGGGCCGAGGATATTGAAGATCGTCCGCACCGCCAGCTCGCGCCGCACCGGTGCGACGTTTTTCATCGCGCTGTGGTGCATCGGCGCGAACATGAAGCCGATGCCGGTGCGCTCGATGACCCTGGCGACCTGCTCCGGACCCAGCTCGATACAGGCACCCAGCGCCTCCAGGACATCGGCGCTGCCGGACTTCGACGAAACGCTGCGATTGCCATGCTTGGCAACCTTGGCGCCGGCGGCGGCGACCACGAACATCGCCGCGGTCGAAATATTGAAGGTGTGCGAGCCATCGCCGCCGGTGCCGACGATGTCGACGAAGTTCGGATACTCCGGCACCTCGACCTTGGCCGAAAGCTCGCGCATCACCATCGCCGCGGCGGTGATTTCGCCAATCGTCTCCTTCTTGACCCGCAGACCGGACAGAATCGCCGCGGTCAGCACCGGCGACACCTCGCCACGCATGATTGCCCGCATCAGGCCGAGCATCTCGTCATGGAAGATCTCGCGATGTTCGATCACCCGTTGCAGCGCTTGTTGCGGCGTCATGGTCATCTCAGGCGGCAAGCGGCTGCGCGCGGCCGACATTCAGGAAGTTCCGCAACAGAGCATGACCATGCTGGGTCAGGATCGACTCCGGATGGAATTGCACGCCTTCGACCGGCAGACTGCGGTGGCGCAAGCCCATGATCTCGTCAAAGCCGCCATCGGCGTCCTCCGTCCATGCGGTGATCTCCAGGCAGTCGGGCAGGCTGTCGCGCTCGACCACCAGGGAGTGGTAGCGCGTGGCCTCGAACGGATCGGGCAGGCCGGCGAACACGCCCTGGCCCAGATGCCGAACCATCGAGGTCTTGCCGTGCATGATCGCCTTCGCGCGCACGACCTTGCCGGCGAACGCCTGGCCGATGCTCTGATGGCCCAGACAGACGCCGAGGATCGGAATGCGGCCGGCCAGCCGCTCGACCACGGCGAGCGAAATCCCGGCCTGATCCGGCGTGCACGGACCGGGCGAAATCACGATGTGACTCGGCGCCAGCGCGACGATGCCGTCGATGTCGATGGCGTCGTTGCGCAGCGTATGCACGTCTTCACCGAGCTCCCCCAGGTACTGGACGAGGTTGTAGGTAAAGCTGTCGTAGTTGTCGATCATCAGCACCATGGCCGTCACTCCTGCCACCGGGACCGGCCATGGTAGCGAAACCCGAAGCAGCTTGTAGGGCTAGGAGCCTGCGCGGCAGAAGCCGTCCGGGCTGCAACGGCGCCCTCGCCATTGGGTGCGCCTATCGTCGAGCTTACATAGCACCACTATGCGCGCTCTCCGATAGACGCACCCAATGACGATGGCATCCGTTTCGCCTCGAACGTTTCTGCCGCGCAGGCTCCTAGC
>CAZFUH010000281.1:0-5562 GCA_964522235.1 uncultured Rhodanobacteraceae bacterium | reverse complement strand
CCAGCGGATGGATCGGCGGCCGCAGCAGAAGGTTCATGAATAATGCGGGCTAGCCCTGTCGCCGTTCAGGAAACGCGGGCAAAAAAAAGCCCCGCTACCGGGGAGGGTCGGAGCGGGGCGGGGTCGGGATCCGGAGAGGGAGGAGGTCCGGATCCACTGTCGCAACGGCTTGCCCGTTGCGACGTGCATAGATTGCCAGCGGTTTACTGAATACCGCCTGAGTGCGGTTGCAGCATGAAAACCTGATGGACGCGCGGGTCGCGAACAAAGTCGAACGGTAACAGGCTTGCGCTCAGATCCTTGATTGCAAAAAACGTAGATAAAGCTTCGTAGTCCATCCGGAAGCGCCGGTAGTGATTTGAAAACAATACGGTACCGCCTGGACGCAAAAGTTCGCCGCAGCGCAACAAGAGCTGAACATGTTGGCGTTGGACATCGAAGTCGTCGGCGCGCTTGGAGTTTGAGAACGTCGGCGGGTCGACATAGATCAGGTCGTAGCGACCGGGATTCGCTGCCAGCCAGGCGACGACGTCAGCCTGAACCAGGCGATGCGCCGGCCCAGTGAATCCGTTCAGCTCAAGATTGCGTTGCGCCCAATCCAGATAGGTTGCCGACAAGTCGACACTGGTGGTACTGCGCGCGCCACCAGCGGCTGCGTACACCGTCGCCGCGCCGGTGTAGCAGAACAGGTTCAGCACGTCGCGGCCGTCGGCGTTCTCGCGCAGCCAGGCTCGCACCAGCCGATGGTCCAGATACAGGCCGGTGTCGAGATAGTCGTGCAGGCGCAGCTCGAATTTCAGCCCGGCCTCGACGACGACGATCGCGGCCCGGCGCTCGGCTTGTCTTTGGTACTGGTCGCCCTGGTCCGGACGCAGGCGACGACGGGTCTTGATCACGACCCGTTCGCGCGGCAACTCCAGCACTTCGCGCGTCGCCCGCACGAGATCGCCCAGGCGTCGTCGCGCCGTCTCCTCCGGCACGGTGGCCGGCGCCTGATACTCCTGGACCACGGCATGACCGTCGTACATGTCGATGGCCGCCGCATACTCGGGCAGATCGGCGTCGTACAGGCGCCAGCAGCTTACGCCCTCACGCTGTGCCTGCCGACGCAGATGGCGCAGGTTCTTGCGCAAGCGGTTGGCCACCATCTGCGCCGCTTCATTCAGCGGCTTTTCTTCGGCCGGACGCCGCTCGGGCTGTTGTCCGGGTGGATCGAACAGCAGCAGTTCGCAGGCCAGGGCACCATTGCTGAGTGCGTAGCGCCGTTTCGCACGCAAACCCAGGGCCTTGCCGCGACCATCGGCCAGGGTCAGCAAGGCGACCCGGCTGCCTGGATAATGTTCACGCAAGGTTTCGCCAAAGCGCTGGTACAACGCCCGAGTGCCGGCCTCGTCGCCCAGGCGTGCGCCGTACGGCAGGTTGGCGACGACCAGGTCGGGCGCCTGCTCCGGCGGCCGGCGCCGGGTGGCATCGGTATGCTCGAACCGAAGCGCTTCGGCGACCCCGGCAGCAAGGGCGTGCTGGCGCGCCAGCTCGACCAGACGGGCATTGAGATCGCTGCCGACCAGACGGCCACTGTCCAGGGTCGCCAGACCACGTTGGCGCCGCGCCAACGCCTCGTCGCGCAGCCGTTGCCAGGCGTCGGCGTCGAATCCGCGCCAGCCCATGCAGCCGGCGTGCTCACGAAGAATGCCTGGGGCGATGTCGGCGGCGATCCAGGCAGCTTCGATGACGATGGTACCGATGCCGCAAAACGGATCCAGCAGACGGCCGCCTTCGGCCGCGCATTCCGTCCAGCCGGCGCGCAACAGCATCGCCGCGGCCAGCGTTTCCTTCAACGGCGCCTCGCCTTGCCCGCTGCGCCAGCCACGCTGATGCAGCGGCTGCCCGGACAGATCGATACTGAGCACCGCGCGGTCGCGAACCAGATGCAGGTTCAAGCGCAGATCGGGCGATTCGGTGTCGATGTCGGGCCGGCGGCCGTGACGAGCACGCAACTGATCGACAATCGCGTCCTTGACCCGCTGCCCGGCAAACATGCCCTGCCGAATCGCTGATGCTCGTGCATGCGCATCAATCGCCAGACTCTGCTCCGGCCCCAGATGCTGATCCCAGTCGATCGCGCCGGCACCGCGATACAAGGCGTCGGCATCGGCGGCGTCAAACTCGGTCAGCGGCAACAGGATGCGGCTGGCCAGGCGCGACCATAGACAGGCGCGCAGACCCAGGTCGGGGGTACCCGAGAAATGCACCCCCGCCAGGGCTTCCCGCGCTTCGCCGGCACCGAGCGCACGCAGTTCGTCGACCAGCAGAAGTTCCAGTCCCTTGGCACAGGTGGCGAAGTACCGAGTCGACGCCGTCATCGCCTGGATCATCGGTCGAGTTGGTCGAGAAACAGACCGAACCACTGCGCGATCACCTCGACATGGCCGGCCAGGCGGTGGCTGTCGTTGACCAGATACAACGGCAGCGAACGGGCTCGGGCGAAGGCAATCACCTCATCGGCCGGGATCAATTCGTCATGCCAGCCATGAACGATCGTGGTTGCAACCGGCGCCAGATCGAGTTCACGGGCATAGCCGGGGATGCGCAATGGCGGCGCGATCAGAAACAATCCTGCGCATGGGTGATCCAGGGATGCCAGCGCCGAAATCAGGGCACCCATGCTCGAGCCGGCGAGCACCAGGCGTTCACCCGGCACGATCGACTCGACCAGTCGATTGACGCGATCGTCGATGCGCTCGACCTCGGCGGTCGCGTCCAGGTCCAGGTAGTCCGGCCGCGTACTGCGCCAACCACGCGCCTGTGCGACCCGGGCCAGCGCGGTGACCTTGGTGGCATTCGGACCGGACTCCAGGCCATGCGAAAGCAGGACGTGCCCTTTCGGACTCGGTTGGGAAGTGGACATCGTGATGAAGACCGGTTGGCGGGGTCGATAGCGGGCGGATGCTAGTGTAGTGTTTCGCTCTTGGAGGCACTTTCAGCGGGTCAGCAAAGGGCCAGCCGCAAGGCGCGCTTTCGAAGGCAGGGTGGTGCCCTGTCGAGAAAGCGCAACACCGCGGATGGCCCTTTGCTGGCCCGCCCGAAGGGAGCCCCCCAATCCGCCCTCGGCCGCGTTGCCGTTCTTGACAAGAGCACCACTCTTGCCTGCGAACGGCGCCTTGCCGAGAGCGGATTGGGGGGCTCTGAAAGTACCTCCAAGAGCGAAACACTACACTAGCATGGCGACCATGTCCGCACCGTCCATCGCAGCCGCACCGACTCCGGTCGAACGGCCCCTGCCCTATGTCGATCTGCTGCAAGCACGGACCAGCGATCAAGTCCGGCTGCTGGTGATTCACTGCACCGAACTGCCTGATCTGGCGAGCGCGCGCAGCTACGGTGAACGCGTGCTCTACGACAGCGGCACCGGCAACAGCGGCCACTATTACATTGACCGCGACGGCCGGATCGAGCGTTGGGTGCCGGATCTTCGAATCGCCCACCACGTCCGCGATCACAATACCGACAGCATTGGTATCGAACTGGTCAATGCCGGACGCTGGCCGGACTGGTACGATTCACGTCGACAGCAACCGCAGGAACCCTATCCCGAGGTTCAGATCCAGGCTCTGATCGCGTTGATCGTGGAGTTGTGCCGACGCCTGCCGACGATTGCCGGCCTGGCTGGACACGAGGATCTGGATACCGACACGGTCGCTGCCAGCGACGATCCGGCACGCCGTGTCCAACGCAAGATCGACCCTGGCCCGTTGTTTCCTTGGCTGCAAGTATTGCGCGCAACCGACATGCCGCGGCTGCGTTCCCCAAATCTCTGACCCGACCCTTCCGCATGGACCCACGTGACGCTGTCGTTTCCGAATTGACCGATCTGCTGCGCCTGGAGCGAATGGAGGAAAATCTGTTCCGGGGTCAAAGCCGCGACATCGGCACCAGGTACGTGTTTGGCGGCCAGGTGCTCGGCCAGGCGCTGTCGGCGGCACAGCAGACCGTCGATGGCAGTCGCAGCGTGCATTCGCTGCACGCCTACTTTCTGCGCGCCGGAGACAACGAGAAGCCGATCGTCTACGAGGTCGAACGCACGCGCGACGGCGGCAGCTTCTCGGCCCGGCGAGTGGTCGCCATCCAGCACGGCAAACCGATCTTCGTCTCGACGGCGTCGTTCCAGGTCGCCGAGGCCGGTGCCGAGCATCAGCTTTCGATGCCGGAAGTGCCGCAACCGGACGATCTCGCGCCCGCGGCGCCGTTGTCGGCAGCGGAACTGGAGCGGATTCCGGTCAAGCTGAGACGCTGGCTGATGCGCGCCGGTCCGTTCGAATTCCGCCACGTCTGGCCGCGCGACGAGCTGAATCCGCCGAAACGGCCACCGCTGCAACACGTCTGGTTCCGCCTTGTCGCTGCGATCGCCGACGACCCGGTTCTGCATCGCAGCCTGCTCGCGTACGCCTCGGACTTCCATCTGATCGGCACCGCTACCCTGCCGCACGGGATTTCCTATCTGCACCCGAACGTCCAGATGGCCAGTCTCGACCACGCCCTATGGTTTCATCGGCCGTTCCGAATCGACGATTGGCTGCTGTACTCCTGCGACAGTCCCAGTGCCCAGGCCGGCCGCGGCCTGGGCCGCGGCAGCATCTACAGTCACGATGGAACCCTGGTCGCCTCGACCGCCCAGGAGGGCCTGATCCGATTGCTTGCGCCGGACGCCTGATTGGCCTGCGCCCTTATCACCTATGCCAGGAACCTCGATCATGTCCAAAACCCTGTTGCGTGTTCCATTCGCCGTTCTGGCCGCCGTACTGCTGACCGCGTGCGGTCGAGACGACAGCGGCCCTGATCCGGCCGCGGCTGCCGTCGATACCGATGAGGCGGCGGAATCGCTGCTGGTCAACGGCGATTTCGACAGCGGCGAACTCGATCCCTGGGGTACTGCGGTACACGCCGATCCGATGTCGTTCGAGATCGATCTCGATGACAGCAGGGCTCAACGCGGGGCGCGTAGCGTGCGCGTTCACAGCAAGGGCAGCGAGCCCTGGGGCGGCATCACCCAGTTGGTCGACGCCCGGGATCTTGCCGGCGCACGCCTGCGCCTGCGTGCCTGGGTGCATGGCGAGGGTGTCGCCGAAGCCCTGGAACTGATGGTCGTGTTCCGCAGCATGCGCGTGCTCGACCCGATCCAGTATCGGTCCGAGCACCTGAGCGGCAACTTCGACTGGCAACCCGTCGAGGTTGAATTCGAAGTACCCGCGGGCGTCCAGCAGGTCGAGATCGGTTTCATCCACAATGGTCCAGGCACAACCTGGATCGACAACGCCAGCCTCGTTCGCCTGCCCGATTGAGCGACGGTCCAGCGACAACTGGCGCTGGACGGGTACAATGCGCCCGCATCGCCAGAAGCGAACCAGCATCCAGGAGAGGTGGCCGAGCGGTTTAAGGCACCGGTCTTGAAAACCGGCGTGGCAGCGATGCCACCGTGGGTTCGAATCCCACCCTCTCCGCCAGAAATGCACAGGGGCCCGAATGGGCCCCTGTGCATTTCTGGTGAAGTGGGCTGGGTGAGCA